>NZ_MJXL01000077.1:28708-134972 GCF_001762785.1 Campylobacter sp. BCW_6463 | reverse complement strand
GTAATAGCTGATATTCCTTATAATTTAGGCAACAATGCTTATGCTTCATCTCCTGAATGGTATATAAATGGGGATAATAAAAATGGAGAAAGCAAAAAAGCAAACAAGGCGTTTTTTGATACAGATAATGATTTTAGAGTTAGCGAATTTATGCACTTTTGCTCTAAAATGCTTATAAAAGAACCTAAAGAATGCGGTAAAAGTCCTTGCATGATTGTTTTTTGCTCTTTTGAACAACAAACAATGTTAATTGAAGTAGCTAAAAAATATGGCTTTAATCATTATATAAATTTGGTTTTTAGAAAACAAGGATCATCTCAAGTTTTAAAAGCAAATATGAAAATAGTTGGAAATTGTGAATATGCTTTAATCTTATATCGTGAAAAACTTCCAAAATTTAACAATGATGGAAAGATGATTTATAACTGCATGGATTGGCAAAAAGATGAAGGTATTCCTAAAGTACATCCCACACAAAAGCCTGTTAAATTACTAGAAAGATTAATCACTATTTTTACAGATGCAGGTGATGTTGTTATAGATCCATGTGCTGGAAGTGGTAGCACTCTTTTAGCAGCGACAAATTTAAACCGCAAAGCTTATGGCTTTGAGATTAAAAAAGACTTTTTTAAAAGTGCTAATGAAATTATGTTTAAACATATAGAAAGAAGTCTATTTGCTTAAGTTAGAAAGGATAAAAAATGAAAGAATTCAAAGAATACATAAAAGCTAAAATAGCATTAGAAAAAGAGCTAGAAAATACGCAAGAAATGTTAAAGCAAACGATAAAAGAAATGTTGCTTTTAAGAAACGACAATGCTTTTAATCAAAATGCAAACGATGAGATGTTAAAAGCTATTAATAAAAATTGGAAAATAACAGCTTCGCTTGAGAGTTTAAGTGATACATTAGAAATTAAAGTGCTAGAACAAAGCACGAGCTATAATCGCTTTTGTTTTGGTGATGTTTTGATTTTAATCAGCAATTTTTTAAGCTATGAAGAGCAAAAAGCAATTATTGCAAAATTAGGCTTTGATTTAGAGAAAGGAGTATGAAATGGCAAAATTTGGTAAGATAGAAAAATTATTATCAACAAAAGAAGTAGCGGAGTATTTGGGTATTTCGCAATATCGTATAAGATTTATGCGAATGCGAGTAAATCAAAATAAATTTAATTTTCCTAAAGGGATTAAAATAGGTCCTACTTTTAAATATGAAAAAGCCGAAATTGATAAATGGTTGCAAACTTGCAAGGTGATTTAAAAATCCCCTGCAAGTTTTTCGATATAATCTCCCCACCACTGCATTAACTTTCTTTTTAATTCTATATTTTCACTACGATTATAAGCTTTTAAAATGGCGTTTTTTTGCTCGTGTGCTAAACACTGCTCGGCTATATCCATACTCACACCATGATCTAATTGATGTTCGTTGGCTAAACTTCTAAACATAGCACGAAAGCCATGTGCACTTTGAATGCCTTTATATCCTAGTCGTTTATTGATATTACAGGTAATATTCTCGCTATTACACCCATTTTTTGAACTTCCAGCAAATATATAATCATTGACTTTCATTTTCTTTTGTTCTTTTAAAATTTTAAGCACTTGAGAATTTAAAGTGATAATATGTTCTTTTCTCATTTTCATTTTTTCAGCTTTAATAGTCCATATAGCATTTTTTAAATCAATTTCATCCCAAGTTGCTTTTATAACATTACCGGGGCGTTGTGCAGTCAAAAGATTAAAAAGCATTAGATTTTTATGTGTTTTTTTAAGATCTGAATTTTTTAAGGCTAATATATATTCTTTAATTTTATCGTTTTCTAGTAAAGTTGGCTGATGAATTACTTTTGAAGCTTTTTTAAAAACTATGGAATTGTCAATACTTGTCACAGGGTTATTTTCTACGATTTCAAGTTGCAAAGCATATTTAAAGATTTTGTTAATCCAGCCTTTAGCTTTTATAAGTGTAGGGATTTGATGCTCTATGGTTTTAAGTGTTTCGATGACATGTGAACGCTTGATGCTTTCTATATCTACATCTTTGAAATTCTTAAAAACGCCATTTTTGTATTTTAATCCTCTTTGTATTTCTTTTAGGCTTAATCCATCAGCCTTACATTTTTCTAAAACTTCATCATATATATCGCCAAATTTAAGTCTTTTAGCGTTTTTTATGTTTTGTCCTTTTGCTTTTAGCTTAAAAGCATTTAAAGCGATTTCTCTAAGCTCTGCTAAGGAAAGTAAAGGATACTCTCCTATTTTTATATAAGTATCATTTGCTTGTCTTATTTTAAATAATTTTTTACCACTAGGATAAATAAAAACATATAAGCCTTTTAAACTCGGATCAGCAAATTTTATAAATTTTTTATCACTTTCGCATTTAATGCTTTTTAAAAAACTATCGGTAAGTTTGTTAATTTTTGCCATTAATTTTCTCTCTTTTTTAGTGTCTATTTTGGTGTAAAAAGTAGCCCATTTTGTAACCCATTTTTATAAAAGTGACCCACTTTTTACGCAACATTTTAACACAAAAAACAACAATATACAATAAGCTTTAAGACATTTTATTATAGGCATTTGATTAAGATATTAAAGCAAAATAGGGATTTGATAAAAAAGAGTAATGGTGGATTTAGCAGGACTCGAACCTGCGACCAACCGGTTATGAGCCGGTTGCTCTAACCAACTGAGCTATAAATCCGCCTAAGTTGAATTAAAAGATAAAATTATATCTTATTAATGCTTAAAAATATTTTATTTAGCCTTTATATCCATCCAAAAATATCTAAAAGTGATTAAATGCTGTAAAATTCCAAAAAAAATCATAAAAATAGTAAAAGAACTTCCACCATAACTAAAAAAAGGCAAAGGGATCCCAACTACTGGTGCAAAACCTATAGTCATTGAGATATTTACTGCCGCATAAATAAAAATAAATAATGCAACACAATTAATAGCAACTCTAGTAAAATAATCATCTTTAAGTTTATAATTTAAACTAAGTAGATGAAAAATAAGTAAAATATAAAATATAATTAATGTCAATCCCCCAATAAATCCAAATCTTTCTATCATATAAGCGAAAATAAAATCACTAGTTGAAATAGGTAAAAATTTAAAATGAGTTTGCGTAGCTTCATCTTGAGATTTTCCAGTTAAACCACCATTTCCAATAGCTATCATTGATTGGGCTACTTGATAACTTGGTTTTTCTGAAATAAAATCATGAATTCTTTGCTTTTGGTAGGGTTTTAAAAGATGTGTATAAATAATAGGAGAGCTAACACTTATAGCTATAACAATACTTAACCAAATTTTATAATGAACTCCCATGATAAAAAGCACTCCAAAACCAACAAGTAGTAAAACCATAGCACTTCCTAAATCAGGTTCTTTTGCAATTAGCAAAAAAGGCAAGATGATGTAAAAGCTAAGTTTGATGAATTGTTTAAGTTTGTATCCATTTTTTGGAGGAGGATTTTGATAAATAAGATAGGCAAGCATTAAAATAAAACTAGGTTTAAAAATTTCAGAAGGTTGTATAGTAAAGTGAGTAAAAGGAATTTCAAGCCATCTTTTAGCACCTAATTTTTCAACCCCAAAAATATCTACGCTTAGCAATAAAAAAATATTAATCCAATAAGCAACAGGAATAATCCAAATAAATTTCCTTATAGGAAAGAAGAAAAAAACCATAAAAGCAAACAATCCCACACAGGCATAAACAAACTGTTTTTCTGCTAAAAAAGGATTAGCTTCAAAGATCAAGAAAAATGAAATAAGAATTATGGGTAAAAATAAAATGGGTTGCATATAGTCAAAATGAGTTAAAATTCTTCTATCTAATCTAAACAAAATTTGCCTTCAGTTGGTAATATAAAGCTATAATTATAAACTAAAATTTTAAATTTATCAAAACCTCCAAGGAAAAAATGCAAACTTTTTTAGTAGATGAAAATTCAAGGCTTGATGTGTTTTTGGCTAAAAAATTAAACCAAAGTCGCAATCAAGTTGCTTTACTTATAGAAAAAGATTGCGTACAGGTTAATGATAAAATTCAAGATAAAAATTCATTTAAGCTTAAAAATGGTGATATTATTTCTATTGCAAGTTTAAAGCTTTGCAATGAGATAAAACCTCAGTTTGAAGTGGATTTTGATATTGATGTGTTATACGAAGATGAAGACTTGCTTGTTTTAAATAAACCTTCAAATTTAGTCGTTCATGGAGCAAGTAGCGTTAAAAATGCCACTTTGGTGGATTGGTTAATAGAAAAAAAATATACTTTATCAAATTTAGGAGGAGAGATAAGAGCTGGTCTTGTTCATAGATTAGATAAAGATACAAGCGGAGCTATACTAATAGCGAAAAATAACTTCACCCATCAAAAATTAAGCGAACAGCTTGCAGATAAAAGCATGGGAAGAATTTACCTTGCGTTAATTGATTTGCCACTAAAAGAAGATAAAATTATAGTAGAAAAATTTTTAATGCGTTCGCCTTCTAATGCTATTAAAAAAATAGCCATAGATAAGGAAAATAAATTCAGTAAAAATGCAAAATCAGCTTTCATAAATGTAGTAAAAACTGAAAATTTAACTCTGATGGCTGCTAAGCTTTTTACAGGAAGAACTCATCAAATTAGAGCGCATTTGGCTAGTTTAAATCGCCATATTTTGGGCGATAGTTTGTATGGTTATAAGGGTAAGTATGATTGTAGGATAATGTTGCATGCCTATTTTTTGTATTTTATCCATCCAAAAACTAAAGAGCAAATTTTTGTTAAAGCACCTTTGATGGAAGATTTTAAAAACATTATGTTTGAACAAATTAATTTAGGAGAGAATGATGAAAAGATTTCGCTTGAGTTTTTACTTGAGTTTTTTAACTCTTTTGCTTAGCGCTTGTAGTGTTTCGCAAATGAATTCGCTAGCTTCAAGTAAAGAGCCTGCCGTAAATGAAAGCTTGCCAAAGGTTGAAAGTTTAAAAAGTCTTAGTGATATGAGTAATATTGCTTTTGAATGGGAGCCTTTATATAATGAAAATATCAAAGGATTTTATTTGTATCGTTCTAGTGATGAAAATCCTGATTTTAAACTTGTAGGCACTATTAAAGATAAGTTTCAAACTCATTATGTAGATACTAAATTAGAGCCTGGTACTAAGTATCGTTATATGATGAAAAGCTTTAATGAGCAAGGACAAATTTCAGAAGATGGCAAGGTTATAGAAGTGAGCACAGCTCCAAGACTTGAAGCTGTTCCTTTTATTCAAGCTGTGACCAATTTGCCTAATCGTATTAAACTTATTTGGCGTCCGCATCCTGATTTTAGGGTTGATTCTTATATTATTGAAAGAACTAAAGGTGATGATAAAGAATTTAAAAAAATTGCAGAAGTAAAAAATCGCTTAAACGCTGAATACATCGATAGTGATTTAAAACCTAATGAAAATTCAAGTTATAGAATTATTGCTGTGAGTTTTAATGGGATAAAGAGTGAGCCAAGTCAAGTTGTAAGTTCTACAAGCAAGGCTTTACCCCCTCAAGTTGAGCATTTAAGTGCTAGCACAGATGGTTCTAATAAAATCATTTTAACTTGGGATGCTCCTACATATGAAGATTTTTCTTATTATAAAGTTTATTCTACGAGCTCAAGCTTCCTTCCTTTTAGTGTTTTGGCAAAGACTGATAAAAATTCTTATGAGGATATAGTAGAAGGAGCAGGTAAAAGCAAGTATTATAAAGTAACAATAGTGGATAAAGATGGTCTTGAAAGTCCTATGCCAAAAGATGGTGTAGAGGGTAGAACTTTAGATAATCCTTTGGCTCCTAGTATTATTTTGGCTCAAAGCACAAGCGAAGGGATAAATTTAGAATGGAGTGATAATGATACTAGAGCTGTTGAATATGAAGTAAGACGCTATGGTGGAGAGCAAAATGCAGTTTTTAAAGGCATTAAAGAAAAGCGATTAAAAGATGTAAAAGCTTTACCAGGGGTGGAATATAGTTATGAAGTTATTGCTATTGATTCGGCTGGGCTTCGTTCAGAACCTTCAAGCAAAGTTAAGGCGGCTCAGTAGTGCCAAATTTTAGAAGCAAAAAGATCAAAGAAATGAATCTGCCTTATAGCAAGGATGATGTTGAATTTCTTTGGCTTGCTAAGAATGATAATGTTAGTCTTATTTATACAAAGGTTCAAGAAGAGAGTTTTTTTCTGCAGATTAAAAAAGCACAAAATGGTTTTGTGATTAAAGGCGATAAACATACAAAACCTTCTAAAATAGGTTATCTACAAAAGGCTTTAAAAATCTTTAAAGAAGGTTTTTGTGAGGATATTATCAATGAAGCTTTTGGACTTAAAAACAATGCTTTAATTGAAAAAACACCATTTATCGTTGATAACTTTGATGAACTTTTATCTAGACTTCAAGGTAAAATTTATATAGAAATAGGCTTTGGATCAGGAAGACATTTGCTTTATCAAGCAAAAGAAAATCCGAATGTTTTAATTTTAGGGGTGGAAATTTACAATCCAGCTTTAACTCAAGTAGCTAAACTTGCTAAGGCGCAAAATGTAAATAATATTTTGCTAATCCAAAGTGATGCGAGATTGTTATTGAGTGTATTAAAATCAAAATCAGTTGAAAAGATTTTTTTACATTTTCCTGTTCCTTGGGACAAAAAGCCTCATAGGCGAGTTATTGGGAAGGATTTTTGCAAAGAATGTGCTAGGGTTTTAGTTCAAAATGGTCGTTTTGAGCTTAGAACAGATAGCTTTGAGTATTTTAATTTTACTTTAGAGCAATTTTTGACTTTTCCTGCGCCAAAATTTAGTCTTAGAAAAAATGAAAATTTAGAAATTTCAAGCAAATATGAAGATAGATGGAAAAAGCAAGAAAAAAATATATATGATCTTTGGGTGTGGAATTTTAACCAAGAGTGTAAAAACTATGAGTTAAATGAATTTAATCTCTCATCGGTTGAATTTTCTAAAGAGGATTTGAAAAAAATAGAGCAGAACTTTAAAAATATTACTATAAAAAAAGATGATTTTTTCTTGCATTTTGAAAGCATCTATAAACAAGATGAGAATTTGCTTTTAAAGGTTGCTTTTGGAGCTTTTAATAAGCTTGAACATTGTTATTTGCATCTTGATAAAACGATTGATTTTGCTTTTAAAGAGCCATTTAAAATTCAAGAAAATATTAAAGCGATAAATGAATTAAAAGAAATTTTAAAAGTTCAGTTTAAAATATAATTTTTCTTGAAAATTAAGCAAAAATAAAGCATAATTTAAAAATTTAAAAAGGGAAATTAAGGAAAAAGGATGCCTAATTTAATCCAAGCAAATAAACTTACTTTAGGTTATGATGAACTAGTTATTAAAGAAGCGAGTTTTGCTTTTAAGGATGATGATTTTGTTTTTATTACGGGTAAAAGTGGGAGTGGTAAGAGTACGCTTTTAAAGTCTTTTTATGGAGATTTAGAACCTATTTCTGGTAAACTTGAAGTATGTGGATCTTTGATGAATAAAATTGGAAATTTAGAACTTTTAAAATTACGTCAAAGAATAGGGATTATTTTTCAAGATTATAAACTTGTACAAGAATATAGTGTTGAAAAAAATGTTATGTTGCCTTTAATGATTAAAGGTTATAGCAAAAAAGTATGTCATGATCAAGCTGCTAAGCTTTTAAAGCATGTAAATTTAACTTTTAAAGCAGATAAATTGCCTAATCAACTTAGCGGTGGTGAGCAACAACGCGTCGCTATGGCTAGGGCTTTAGCTCATAATCCAAAGCTTTTGCTTTGTGATGAGCCAACGGGAAATTTGGACGAGTATTCTTCTGATATTATATGGACTCTTTTAAAATCTGCTAGAGAGCTTTTAGGAACTTGTGTTATAGTGGTAACACATAGAATTCCTAGTAATTTAAGAGTGGATTATCGTCGTTTTAATATAGAAAATGGAAAAATGAATGAAATTTTTTAAAACACATTTATCTTTAATTTTACCTTTACTTTTTATGATGTTTGCTTTTGAATTTATTTTGGTTACAAATGCAACTTTAAAGCATTATGAAGAACTTGTTAATAAAGATTATAATATTATAGTTGTCAGCAAAACTGAACTTGATCAGAATGTAGTAAAAACAAAAGTACCATTTTTTGCTGGACTTGAATCTTTAGATCCTAAGGGTTTAATCGATCGTTTGAAAAATGATGTTTCTGAAAAGAATTTGAAAGTTTTAAAAGATTCTCTGCCGAAATTTTATACTTTAAAATTAAATTCTTTGCCCGATCAAAATGAACTAAATTCGATTAAAAATCAACTTTTAAATATTGTAGGTGTTAGTAAGGTTGAAACTTTTTCTAAAACCCATGATAAGATATACTCTTTGCTTATTTTGATGAAATTTGTTTTTTGGTTGTTTTTATTTATCATTATTTTGCTTGCCTTTGTTTTGTTTTTAAAACAGATGAGAATTTGGCTTTATGAACATACCGATCGTATTGAAATTATGTGTTTATTTGGAGCTCCGTTTTGGTTTAGATCTTTTATGCTTTATAAGGTGGTTGTGGTTGATTGTTTTATTGCTTTTGTTATTTTACTTGCCTTTTTTACGCAAATTTTTGATCTTTCTATTATCCAAGAAAGTTTAAAGGCTGTAGATATTATTTTTCCACCTATTAATTTTATTTTACATTTGACTTTAATTTTTTTAGCTACTTTGTTTATTTGCTTGTTGTGTGTAAATACGGTTATGTTTAAGGTTAAAAGATGAGAAAAAATATTCTTATCTTTTTTTGTTTTTTTTTGTTTGTTGATATAAGTTTAGCAAACGCTATAAATGAAAAAACAAAAAGTTTAGAAGAAAATAAACGCATACAAGAACAGTTAAATAAAAAACTTGAAGATTTGGCTAGCGATATTTTAAATGGTGAAAAAAGTTTGAAAGATCTAAGTTTTCAAATTGAAAGCTTAAATTCACAAACTTCTAAGCTTGAAGCAAGCGCTAAGGCTCAAAATCAAGAGTTAAACACCCTTACAAGCCAAAATGAAGATTTGCTTAAAAGTAAATCAAATATGGAAAGTAAGCTTATATCTTTAATGGCTAAAGATTTTGCTTATGATTTACCTATCCCTCAAGGCTATATTGAAAGTGAAGAAAGTTTTATGGCTTTTGAAATTTTAGGAAGTTTAAACAAAGTTTTAAATGAAGAAATTTTAAAAATTTCTAAAGATTATGAGGGAGTAAATAGGCTTATTGATGATAAACAAGCTCAGATTAAGAAAATCAATGATAGTCTTAAGGATTACAACGCTCAATTAGCTAAACTTCAAAGTTTAAAACAAAAACAAATTAGCGAAATCAACAAACAAAAAACAGATCGAACCATATATGCAAAAAAACTTGATGACTTACAAGCTCAGCAAGAAGAGCTTAGAAAAACATTAAATCAATTAAAAATTATTAATGATAAAGAAAATGTAAATTCAAGCAAAAATGATACTAAAATAGTAAAAAATAATCAACAAATAAGGCAATTAGGTTCAAGCTATCAAGGAGGTTCAGTCAAGCGTTACACAGGAAAAAAAACCATAGCTCCATTGGATTCTTTTACTGTGAAGCAAAAATTTGGAAATTATGTTGATCCTGTTTACAATCTTAAAATTTTTAACGAGAATGTAGTTTTAAGAAGCAATAAAAGCGATGCAGTTGTTAAAAATGTGCTAGATGGAAAAATAGTTTTTGCCAAAGATACTAGTATGTTAGCTCGAGTTGTTATTGTTGAACATGATAATGGCATACATACAATATACGCACATTTAGATAAGATTGCTCCTAATATTAAAGTTGGTAAGAATATTAAAAAAGGTGCCGTAGTGGGTAGAATAAAAAATGATCTTACTTTTGAAGTAACTCAAAAAAATTTTCATATCAATCCTTTGGAACTCATTAGCTTAAATTAGCTAAATTTAATGGAATTTAAAATATAATTTCAAGTTAAATAAGGAGAAATAATGCAAGAGAGAAAAAGAGTTTTAGTAAAATTTTCAGGAGAGGCTTTAGCAGGTGAAAATGGCTTTGGCATAGAAAATTCTATTTTAAAATTCATAGCTTCAGAGATTAAAGAACTTGTAAAAAATCAAATAGAAGTAGGCATAGTTATAGGTGGTGGCAATATTATTCGTGGAGTAAGTGCTGCTAAGGGCGGATTGATTAAAAGGACAAGTGGCGATCATATGGGAATGCTTGCTACGGTTATCAATGCTATTGCCATTCAAGAAGCCTTGGAAAGCTCTGGGCTTGAAGTGAGGGTTCAAAGTGCTATTCAGATGGAAGCATTTTGTGAAACTTATATTATGAGAAGAGCACAAAGACACTTAGAAAAGGGTCGTGTTGTGGTTTTTGCTGCAGGCACTGGAAATCCTTATTTTACTACAGATACAACAGCTATTTTAAGAGCTGTAGAAATTGATGCAGATATGGTAATAAAAGCTACAAAAGTTAATGGAGTTTATAATAAAGATCCAAAAAAATTTGATGATGCAGTATTTTTAAATACTTTAAGTTATGATGAGGCTATGCAAGATAATATTAAAGTGATGGATGATACAGCGATAGCTTTAGCTAAAGACAACAAACTTCCTATAGTGGTTTGTAATATGTTTGAAGAGGGTAATTTGCTTAAAATTATACAAGGTGATACTAGCCTTTGTTCAATCGTTAAAAATAATTAAGGAGAAAATTATGGATAAAAGAATAGAAGAAGTAGCGGCAAAAGCTTTGGAAAAAATGGGCAATGATAGATATCGTCTTTCTTTAGTGGTGGCAAAAAGAGCAGAGCAATTAGCAAATGGTGCGACTCCTTTAGTGGATTTTGATAAAAATAAAAATAAACTTGCAGATATAGCTTTATATGAAATTGCAGAAAATAAAATCACTTTAGAGGGTTTAGTTGAAACCAATCGATGAAGAATTATTACTTGAACAATTAATCGATAATGTAAAAAATTGTAAAGATTTAGAAGCTGCTAAGGTTTTACTTTTCGAAATTTGTGGCCATGATGCCATTCTTGAAAAAGCAGTAGATTACTGTATATTTTGCCATGAAGGGCAGTTTAGAAAAAGTGGAGAGCCTTATGCGGTACATCCTATTTTAGTAGCAACACTGGTTGGATTTTTAAGTGAAAATAAAAGCAATATTTTAGCTGCTTTATTGCATGATGTGATCGAAGATACAAACTGCACCGAAGAAGAACTTAGAGAGCAGTTTGGTTCTGAGGTTTTAAAACTTGTTTTAGGGCTTACTAAAATTATAGAAATTAGAGAAGATAATCTCATTTCATCAAAATCTAAAAAAAGTTTAACTAAATCAGCCTTGACTTTCAGAAATATGCTTTTAGCAAGCATTGAAGATGTTGGGGTTTTGATTGTGAAGTTATGCGATAGGTTGCATAATATGCTTACTCTTGATATTCTAAGAGAAGATAAGCAAAAAAGAATCAGCGAAGAAACTTTAGTTGTATATGCCCCAATAGCTCATAGACTTGGTATTTCAAGCATAAAAAATTATTTGGAAGATCTTAGTTTTAAATATCTTATGCCAGATGAGTATAAGCTTATTGACAATTATATCAATTCCAATAATCAAGAAATGCAATTAGGTTTAAATGAATTTATTTCCAAAATCGAACTTTTATTTTTGAGCAATGGCTTTAGACAAGGTAGTTTTGAAATTCAAAAACGCATTAAGCATAGTTATTCTATTTATCTTAAAATGCAAAGAAAAGGCATTGGTATTGAAGAAGTTCTTGATTTACTTGGGGTAAGAATTTTGGTTGAAAAAGTAAGTGATTGTTACTTGGCTTTGGGAATTTTACATACGCATTTTAATCCCTTGGTTTCGCGTTTTAAGGATTATATAGCCTTGCCTAAACAAAATGGTTATCAAACCATACATACCACACTTTTTGATACTAAAAGTATTATAGAAGCACAAATTCGAACTTTTGATATGCATAAAATTGCGGAATTTGGTATAGCAGCGCATTGGAAATATAAAGAAGATGGCAGCGTGGTTGCACCTCGTCTTGATTGGCTTACAGATATTTCAATGCAAAGTATAAACAATCTTGAAAATGCAGAAGATTATAATGCTATTGAACTTTATGAATATGCTAAAGATAGTCTTTATGTTGAAGATGTTGCAGTTTATTCTCCTAAGGGAGAAATTTTCACTTTGCCTCGTGGTGCAACGGTTCTTGATTTTGCTTATGAAGTGCATACCAAAGTAGGGCTTCATGCAAAAAGCGCTTATGTAAATCGTATTAAAGTGCCTTTGTTAACTGAGCTTAAAAATGGCGATATTGTGCGAGTGGTTACTAGCAATGATAAATTTTATCGCTGTTCTTGGATAGATAGTGTTAAAACAGGAAAAGCAAAAGCAAGTATAAGGGAATTTTGTAAGCAAAAAATCAGAGAGATTAATCTAGCAAGTTCTATTAATATGTTAAGTTTTATTTTTGGAGTTGATAAAAACAGAATTGAAACTTGGATAGAAAAAGAAAATTTAGCCAGACGTATTAGACAAGTAGCAACAGATAGTGCTTATTTGAAAGATATAGTTAATGGTCTTAAAAAATACGCCAAGAAGTCATATTGGTTTGATAAATATGAGATTAAAGAACAAAAAATAGGAAATTTTACTCTATATTGTAACCATAAAATTGCTAATGTGGATTTTGATTTTTGCTGCCATCCAAAAAGAGGTGATGCTGTTTTAGCTTTTGTTAAAGGTGGTAACGCTATTGTCCATCATAAGCTTTGCGATAGAGCTGATAAAATGATAGATAATAATCAAGATATGGTATTTATAAAATGGGATTCTAACATCCCTAAATCTTATAAATTGATTTTTTCTTTGGAAAATAAAAAAGGTGTTTTAGCGGAATTTTTGGCATTTTTAGCTAAAATGCAGATAAATCTATTAACAATTAATTTATCAAGTGATTTAAATTCGGCGGTAGATTATTTTGAGATTACAATGGAAATTCCTGATAATATCAATCCAGATAGTGTCAAGGATAGGTTAAAATCTCGTTGTAAAATTTTAGATTTTACATCTTTAAATGATGCTTATAAAGAAGGTTAAAAAGGTTTATTATGGATATAAAAAAAATATTAGCAGAAGTTAAGCGTGGCTGTGCAGAGCTTATTGATGAAGAAAGAATAGAAAATTTAATTAAAAATTATTATGAAAAGGGTGAAAATTTCTTTATAAAGGCAGGGTTTGATCCTACAGCGCCTGATTTACATTTAGGCCATAGTGTGGTTTTAACAAAAATGGCTTTTTTGCAAAAACATGGAGCTATTGTGCAGTTTTTGATTGGAGATTTTACGGGACAAATTGGCGATCCAAGTGGAAAAAGTGCAACGCGTAAAAAGCTGGATAAAGAGCAAGTTTTAATCAATGCTAAAACTTATGAAACGCAGGTTTTTAAGGTTTTGGATAAAGAAAAAACACAGATTAAGTTTAATTCTACTTGGCTTAATGAACTTGGAGCTGCGGGTATAGTAGAGCTTACTTCAACTTTTAGTGTAGCTAGAATGCTTGAGCGTGACGATTTTACCAAGAGATTTAAAGAGCAAAGCCCTATTTCGATTTGCGAGTTTTTGTATCCTTTACTTCAAGGATATGATAGCGTGGCTTTAAAAAGCGATATTGAAATGGGCGGAACGGATCAAAAATTTAATCTTTTAATGGGAAGACAGCTTCAAAGGGTTTATAACATAGGAAAAGAACAAGCTGTGATTATGATGCCTTTACTCGAAGGTTTAGATGGTGTAAACAAAATGAGTAAGAGTTTAAATAATTACATTGGTGTTACAGAAAAAGCTAATGATATGTATGCTAAAATTTTAAGTATTAGCGATGAATTGATGTTTAGATATTATGAACTTTTAAGTCAAAAAAGCCTAGAAGAAATCGCGCAAATAAAAAAAGATATAGAACAAGGCAATTTACATCCTAAAAAAGCTAAAGAAAATTTAGCTTTAGAGATTACGGAGCGTTTTCACTCCAAAGAAGAGGCTAATAATGCTAAGTCTGAATTTGATAGGATTCATTCTCAAAATGCTTTACCAAGTGATATGGCTGAGTTTGAAATACAAGGAAAAATTTGGCTTGCTAAGGCTTTGGTTGAATGTGGTTTGGAAAGTTCTACTTCTGCAGCAAGAAGAAGCATCATCGCTAATGCAGTAAGTGTAAATTCTCAAAAAGTTAGCGACGAGCAAATGCATTTAGAACAAGGAGAATACATCTTACAAATAGGTAAAAGAAAATTTGCAAAATTAAAGGTAAAAGAATGAATTTACAACCCTTACAAATAGGAAAACATACTATAAAATATCCCATTTTTCAAGGGGGAATGGGACTAGGCATAAGCTGGGATAGATTAGCTTCTGCAGTTTCTTTAAATGGTGGACTTGGGATCATTTCTTCTGTGGGAACAGGATATTATGAAGAAAGAAAGTATGCGAGTAAAGAATTAAACGCTAAGCCTTATGGAAGTGAAAATTTTTACTCACGCAAGGGTTTGCAAGCTTTAATTAATAATGCAAGAAAAGTTTGTGGCGATGCACCTTTGGGGTGTAATATCTTATGTGCAAGTAATGATTATGCAAGAATAGCACGCGATGCTTGTGAGGTTGGTTTTAATGTGATTGTTTCAGGCGCTGGGCTTCCTACAAATTTGCCTGAATTTACTGTAGATTTTCCTGATGTGGCTTTAGTGCCTATTATTTCATCTGCAAAGGCTTTAAAAATTATTTGCAAAAGATGGCAAAGCCGTTACAACCGCCTACCTGATGCAGTGGTTTTAGAAGGGCCAAAAAGTGGAGGTCATCAAGGTTTTACTTATGAGCAGTGCTTAGATCCAAATTATCAGCTAGAAAAATTAATCGCTCCTGTGGTAGAAGAGGCTAAAAATTGGGGATCTTTTCCTGTGATTGCCGCAGGTGGAATTTGGGATAAAAAAGATATAGAAAACGCTATTTCTTTAGGAGCTAGTGGTGTTCAAATGGGAACGCGTTTCATAGGAACTTTTGAATGTGATGCAAGTGAAGAGTTTAAAAGTGTTTTGTTAGCTTCCAAAGAAGAAGATATAGAGCTTATTAAATCTCCTGTGGGCTATCCTGCTCGTGGAGTTAGAACCAATCTTTTAAATTTGGTAGATAAAAGAATGGGTCCAAAGATCAATTGTATAAGCAATTGTGTAGCACCTTGTGGACGCGGAAAAGAGGCGACTAAAGTAGGGTATTGTATAGCAGATAGGCTTTTTGATGCGTGGTCAGGTAAAAAAGAAACGGGGCTTTTCTTTACAGGTGCAAATGGATATCGTTTAGATAAACTTATCAGCGTTAAAGAACTTATGGAAAAATTGGTTAATGGTGAATAATGGCTAAAATTTTTGTATTTTTAGTATTTGTTTTCACAACTCTTTTTGGAGCTTATGAAAATGAACTTGCAAATTTCGATAAAAATTTTATCAGTTCTAAAAGCGAAGTGCAAGTAAAATTTCATCATCAGCTAAAAAGCCTTTATATACAAAGTGTTATCAATGAAGATGAAAAAACTAAAATTGAAATCTTAAAAAGATTGATCATCAGTTCAAATACTTTAAATTTAGACGACAAGTCATATGCTAATGAGTTAAAAGAAAGTGGTATAAGTGAAGCAAGTATCAATGCTTTAAGAAAGGCTGTTATTAAAGATATTAAGGTTCAAAATATTTCTCAAGATACTGAAAAGTCAACTTTTAAACCTGTAAAAACAGTTCAAAAAAGTGAAAAAAAATCACCTAATGAACAAATAAAAAATATAGAAAAAATAGATTCTAAAACTTCACAAGAGCCAAAGAGTAGTATCGTTTCTAAAACAAAAAGTGATGATAAAATTTACGTTTTAAGGTCAAGTAAAACAAGCCAAGGTGTAGAGCTTGAACTAAATGCAAATTTAGATAAGAATCAATTAAAAAGTTTTGCTTTAGATGAAAAAGGAAACTATCGTTTTATTAGTGATTTTGATGGGGTTTTAGAAGGAGGTAAAAAAGAGTTTAAATTTGATGACTATCGTTTAGTGATTTCACAATTTAATCCCAAAACCATACGCATAGTGGTTTATGCTAAAGAAAAAATTCCTATTGATATATCTTTTAAAGAAGAAAAAATAATTTTTTCAAAAGAAATTACTAGCCAAAAAAAGACTGAGCAAGTTAGTAAAATTTCAGAGAAAAAGCAGGATCAAAAAACAGAAATTAAAACCAAAGTTTTAGAAATAAAAAAACAAGATAAAAAAACCAATAACGAAAAAGAAGATCAAGGACCTTTATATGTTTTAGATGTGGATAAAATTTCTAACGCTGTGGTGTTAAATTTGAGCGATGATTTGGATGAAAAAGAAATAGCAATATTTGAAACCAAAGATCAAAAATTCCGATATGTTGTAAGTTTTAAAGGTGTGTTAGAAGGTAATAGAAAAAGCTTTACCTTTGGACAAAATACAATTGTCGTTACGCAATATAATCCAAAAATTGTTCGTGTGGTTTTGAGTGCTCCTAAAGAATTTAAACTTTTAAAAAAGTTGGATAATAAAAATCTCACTTTAGGTTTTCATGCGCAAACTTCAAGTCAAAGTGTAGATAAAAAAGCAACTCAAAGCTTTAATAAAACCTTAAGTACGAGATATAAATCAGGAAAACTTATAGTTATCGATGCGGGGCATGGTGGAAAAGATAGCGGTGCTCTAAGTGATAAAAAAGGAAGTTTAAAAGAAAAAGATATAGTTTTAAGCGCGGCTTTAAAACTTGGAAATGAACTTAAAAAACGCGGTTATAAAGTGCTTTACACTAGAAGTTCGGATAAATTTATCAATCTTCGCGATAGAACTAAATATGCTAATGATAAAAGAGCGGATTTGTTTATTTCTATACATGCTAATGCAGCACCCAATGCTGCCAAGGCCAAAAGTAGCGAAGGCGTGGAAACTTTCTTTTTAAGTCCTGCAAGAAGCGAAAGAAGTAAAAAAGCAGCAGAAAAAGAAAATCAAGGAGATTTTGAAGAGATTAATTATTTCTCAAAACAAAGTATTTTAAATTTCTTAAATCGTGAAAAAATCGTTGCTTCAAATAAACTAGCCATTGATGTACAAAAAAATATACTCACTCAAACACGCAAAAAGTATAAAATTGTAGATGGCGGTGTAAGAGAAGCACCTTTTTGGGTTTTAGTGGGTGCGCAAATGCCTGCAATTTTGATTGAAATTGGCTATATCACACATCCAAATGAAGGTAAAAGAATCGCCAATAAAGCTTTTCAAGATTTATTGGTTAAGGGTATTGCTGATGGAGTTGAGAGTTATTTTTATAACAACCGATGAAAAAAGCTAAGCTAATTTTTAAGGATAATACTCCTTTTTCTTTGGATTTTGATGATTTTTATTTTAATTCCAAAGATGGCTTAAATGAAAGCAAATTTGTTTACACTCATTCTTTTGAATGGAAAAATCAAGAAAATTTTATTATCGCAGAGAGTGGTTTTGGTATAGGTTTAAATTTTTTTCTTACTTTGAAACGCTTTTTAGAAACCACTCCTTCTAAGCGTCCCAAAAAACTTTTTTATATCAGTATAGAAGCTTTTTATATCGAAAAAGAACAATTAAGAGAAATTTATCAAAAACTAGGATTTTATGAAGAGTTTAAAGAGTTTTTAGAGCAATTTTTAAAATTTTATCCTAAAGCTAAAGAAGGAATTTATCGTTTTTATTTTGAAGATTGTTTTTTAGATCTTGTTTTTGAAGATATTGCTATTTTAAAAGAATTAGATTTTAAAGCTGATGTTTGGTATTTAGATGGATTTTCTCCAAATAAAAACTCGCAAATGTTTGATGAAAATTTAATTTTTGAAGTGGCAAGACTTTCTAAAAAAAATACACAAATTTGCACCTTTTCTTCGGCAAGTTTTTTACAAAAAAATTTAAAAAAATATGGCTTTAGAGTAGAAAAAACCAAAGGTTTTAGAAAAAGAGAAATGATTAAAGCTTATTTGGAAAATGAGCTTGAGTTTAAAGATAAAGAAGCGTATTTTTCAAGAACATTTTCATCTTTAAAAAATAAAAAAGTAGCTATTATTGGTGCAGGTATATCAAGTGCTGTTTTAGCTTATGAGTTTAGTTTAAGGGGTTTTGAAATAGATGTTTTTGAAAAACATTTAGAATTAGGCAAGGGTGCAAGCGGAAATGAAAGTGGAATTTTAAGCTCTTTAATCTTAAAGCCTAAGGTAAATTTAGGGGAGTTTTCAGAGCTTTCTCTTATAGAGGCAAGTCGTTTTTATAGACAAATTTTAGATTTAGAATTTAAGGGTGTAGTCGAGTTTGCACATAATGATTTGATGCAAGAAAGATTTGATACACAAAGAGAAAATGTTTTGTTTAAAATTTCAAAAAATCAAGCTTTTTTAGAAGATGGTGGAGTGATTTTTCCAAAAAATTTGGTTAAAAATCTTTTTGAAAAAAGTAAAGCTTGTATATATTTTAATCATGAATTTCAAGCTTATAAATTTGAAAATGAGTGTTTTGTTTTAAAATTTAAAAATAATATTGTTAAAAGTGATTATGCGGTTTTGATTTATGCTATGGGTGCAGATACAAAAGATTTTGTTTTTTATGATGAGATGAAATTAAGTAAAGTAAGAGGTCAAGTTACACACCTAAAACCTTTTTTAGACTCTCCATTTCCTTTATCTTCTAAGGCTTATATTTGTCCTATAAAAGATGATTTGCAAGTGATTGGAGCAAGTTATGATAGGCTTGATACAAGTTTAGAATCAAAAGAAGAAGATGATAAACAAAATATAGAAAATATAGCCGAATTTATAGATAAAAATATAAAATTAGAAATCATAGGTTCTAAGGTAGGTTTTAGATCTTATTCGAGTGATCGCTTTATGATAGTTGGAAATGCTTATGATGAAGTGTTTTATAAAGAAGAATATAAAGCTTTATTATGGACAAAAAACAAGGAGCAAAAACCAGCTAAAATGTCTTGTAATTTGTATTTTAATTTTGCTCATGGATCAAGGGGTTTTAGCACAAGTGTTTTAGCGGCAAGGTATTTGTGTGCATTGATAAATAATGAACCCTTGTGTTTAGAAAAAAAATACATCCACGCTATTCACCCTGCAAGATTTTTGATTCGCAAACTCAAAAAAGGCTTATGATTAAACTTTAATTAAGATTGATACTAATATTTGCTTATGAGAGTAAGTTTTTAATTTTATTTTAACTTCCTTTATTTTATTATTATAGAGAATAAATTTCATATTATAAAGGAAATATAATGATTGATTATCATCAAATAGAGTCGCGTTTATCGGCTCTTGAAAAGCTTCCTTCTTTAAAAGACAATGATAGCATTGCAAAAGCATTAGAAAAGTCAGGTTTTTCTAGAAGGGATTTTATGAAATGGGCAGGTGCTATGACGGCATTTTTGGCTTTACCAGCGAGTTTTACTCCTATGGTAGCAAAAGCTGCTGAGCTTGCTGATAGACTTCCTGTTGTGTGGCTTCATATGGCTGAGTGTACAGGCTGTAGTGAGAGTTTGTTAAGAAGTGATACTCCAACGATTGATAGTTTGATTTTTGATTATATTTCTTTAGAATATCACGAAACAGTGATGGCTGCAGCAGGTTGGCAAGCTGAAGAAAATTTAGAAAGTGCCATTCAAAAACATAAAAATAAATACATTTTAATGGTTGAAGGTGGCATCCCTATGGGTGATACAGAGCATTTTTTAACCATAGGTGCACATGGAAAAACAGGCTATGAGCTTTCAAAAATGGCAAGTGAAAATGCTTTGGCTATTTTTGCTATAGGAACCTGTTCTAGCTTTGGAGGAATCCAAGCAGCAAGACCAAATCCTAGTAATGCGCAGCCTTTAAGTAAAGTAACAAGCAAAACTGTGATCAATGTTCCAGGCTGTCCTCCAAGTGAAAAAAATATAGTGGGTAATGTGCTTCATTATTTATTATTTGGTGAGTTACCAGCACTTGATGTATATAATAGGCCAAAATGGGCTTATGGCTTAAGAATTCATGATCTTTGTGAAAGACGCGGACATTTTGATGCGGGTGAATTTGTGCATGCCTTTGGAGATGAAGGAGCAAAACAAGGTTTTTGTCTTTATAAAGTAGGCTGTAAAGGGCCTTATACTTTCAATAACTGTTCAAGAGAGAGATTTAACCAGCACACTTCTTGGCCTATCCAAGCAGGGCATGGTTGTATAGGTTGTTCCGAGCCTGATTTTTGGGATACTATGGGACCTTTTGAGGAGCCTATGGCTAGTCGTAAATTTGATACTGTTTTTGGTTTGGGCGCGGATAGTGTTTCAGATAAAATCGGCATAGGCGTGCTTACGCTCACAGGTGTTGCTATAGCAGCGCACGCAGTTATATCTTCCATGCAAAAAGATAAGGAATAAAAATGAGTCAAAAAATAATTGTAGATCCTATTACAAGAATTGAAGGGCATTTAAGAGTTGAAGTTGTTGTTGATGATAACAATGTGGTAAAAGAAGCTTATGCGGGCTCTACTTTGTGGCGTGGTATTGAAACCATAGTAAAAGGGCGTGATCCAAGAGATGCGGGTTTTATGACACAAAGAATTTGTGGAGTTTGTACTTTTTCACATTATAAAGCAGGTATAGTTGCTGTTGAAAATGCTTTAGGTATTACTCCACCTTTAAATGCGCTTTTAACAAGAACTTTAATGAATGCAGCTTTATTTTTACACGATCATATCGTGCATTTTTATCAACTTCATGGGCTTGATTGGGCTGATGTGGTAAGTGCTTTAAGTGCTGATGTTAAAAAAGCAAGCGATGAAGCTTTTAAATACACTCCAAATCCTTATGCAACAGGTGCGGATAAACTTCTTGAAGTGCAACAAAGACTTAAAACTTTTGTAGATAAAGGAAATTTAGGACCTTTTGCTAATGCGTACTATGGTCACCCAACTTATCGTTTAAGTCCTGAACAAAATTTAATCGTTCTTTCTCACTATTTAGAATGCTTAAGAATCCAAAGAATCATTGCTCAATGTATGGCGATTTTTGGAGCTAAAAATCCACATCCACAAAGCTTAACTGTTGGTGGTGTAACTTGCGTTATGGATTTACTTGATCCTGCAAGAATGGGTGAATATATGGTTAAATTCCAAGAAGTACAAGACTTTGTTAATCGTGCGTATTATCCTGATCTTGTGATGGCAGGAAAAGCTTATGCACATGAAGCAAGCGTTTTAAATGATATAGGGGTAAATAATCTTTACACCTTTAAAGAATTCCAACTCGGAAGAGATGAATGGCTTTTTGAAAGTGGTATTATCAAAAATGGAGATTTAAGCAAGGTTTATGAAGTAGAAGAAGATAAGATTACTGAAGAGGCAACTCATTCTTGGTATGCAGACAATGAACCTTTACATCCTTATGATGGCAAAACAAATCCAAATTATACAGGACTTGTAGATGGGGAAAGCGTAGATCATCATGGAAATAATGTTCATTCTAAAGTGTTTGATACTAAGGGTAAATATAGTTGGATTAAAGCTCCACGCTATGAAGGAAACCCTATGCAAGTAGGACCTTTAGCAAATATCGTTGTAAATTATGCCAAAGGTAATCAAAATGTTGTTCCTGTGGTTGATGAGTTCTTAAAAGAAACAGGACTTCCTTTAAATGCTGTATTTAGCACACTTGGAAGAACAGCTGCGCGTTGTATTGAAGCAAAAATCGTTGCAAACAATACTTTAAAAGCGTTTAATAATTTAGTTGAAAATTTAAAAGTAGATCAGAGTACTTGTGCGCCTTATGTGATCGATAATTCTAAAGAATACAAAGGACGCTATATGGGGCATGTGCCACGCGGAACATTAAGTCATTGGTGTAGAATTAAAAATGGCGTCATTGAAAACTGGCAAGCTGTGGTGCCTTCTACTTGGAATGCAAGTCCAAAAGACGCAAATGGCGTAGGTGGAAGTTATGAGCAATGTTTGATAGGACTTAAAATCGCTGATGTAAAACAACCGCTTGAAATCATTAGAAAAATTCACTCTTATGATCCTTGTATTGCTTGTGCGGTGCATGTAATGGATACTAAGGGCAATAATCTAAGCGAATATAAAGTGAATGTCAATTTATAAGGAGGCTTTCATGCAAAACAAAGAAGAAAAATTGCAAAGAAAAGCTGAATATGAATTTAGCATAGGTTTGCGTTTAACGCACTGGGTAAGAGCTATTGCTATAGTGATTCTTATTGGCACAGGGTATTATCTTTCTTATGTGTTTCAAAGTCCTATTAGCAACGGCGAACCCGTAAATTTTATGCAAGCAAAATACCGTTTAGTACATCAAGCGGTGGGTTTTGTTTTAATCGCTTGTATTATTTTTAAAGTATATTTGTTTTTCTGCGATAAGGTAAGTGCAAAAGAACGCAGAAGTGTATGGGATATTTTTAATATCAAATTATGGATAGAACAAGTAAAATTTTACATTTTCTTAGGAAAACATCCGCATTTAAAAGGGGTTTATAATCCTTTGCAATTTGTAACTTATTTTTTCTTTTATCTTGTGATGTTAGGTATCATTCTTACAGGGCTTATTCTTTATACTCATACTTACCATGAGGGCTTAGGTGGGCTTTTATATCATATTTTAAGACCACTTGAAGCTGCAATGGGCGGTTTGGCTGATGTAAGAACTTATCATAGAATTTTGATGTGGGTGATTATGATTTTTGTACCAGTACATATTTACATGGCGATTTTTAACGCAGTAAAAGGTAAAGATGGTGCTATGGATGCTATTATTAGCGGATATAAATTTGTAAAAGAAGAAAAGCATTGAAATTCTTAGTCCTTGGAATAGGCAATATCATGTTTGCAGATGAAGGCTTAGGCGTTCATCTTTGCAAACAACTTGAAAAAAACTACAAATTCACTCATCCTGAATTTACTTTAGATTTTATTGATGGTGGAACTTTGGCTTTGCAACTTAGCTATATCATCGCTAGGTACGATAGACTTATCGTTTTAGACTGCATAGAAGCGCAAGATGCGAGTATAGGAGATGTATTTTTCTTTCCTTATGATGCTATGCCTAATAAAATTAGCTGGAGTGGAAGTGCTCATGAAATAGAAATGCTTCAAACCTTGCAATACATGGAGCTTGCAGGAGATTTGCCTAAAACACACATCTTAGCTTGTGTGCCAAAGCGTATTGAAGCGATGAGTTTTAAGCTTTCAGATGAGCTTATACAAGGGGCTAAAATCATGGAAAAAACTTTACTTGATTTTTTAAGCAAGGAAGGTTTTGTTTATGAAAAGATTGCAGATTTTTCCTTGCAAGAATTAGCCGATATTTCTTATAAAAATTTCTAAATTTTTGTTCTAAAATTCATAGCTTTATTTAAAGAGATTAAATCCACATTTTCTAAATTTACACCACTTGGAATTCCTTGAGCGATTTTACTAAAAGTTAGGTTTAAATCTTTAAATTTATCTTCTATAAAAAAGATAGTTGCATCAGAATTAATGCTATGTGTCAATGCAAAAATGAGCTCAGAGATATTTAGCTTAAGTATGATTTGCTTTAGTTTTTCAAGTTTTTCTTCATTTAACTCATCTAAAACAAAATATAGCCCATTGTAACTTTGACTCTCTTCGAGCGTTAGTATATCTTTTGGACTTTCAACTATACATAAAATGTTTTTATTTCTTTCTTCATCACTGCAAATTTCGCAAAGCTCATTTTCGCTTAAAGCACCGCATTGCTCACAAGGTTTTATAAAGCGGATAGCATTTTCTATATTGTGTGCGAGTTTCATACCATCGATTTGATTATTTATGCAAAGGTGATAAGCAAGCCTTATGGCAGTTTTTTTCCCTATGGTAGGTAAATTTGCAAAACTTTCAACAAGTTCGTTGAATTTTTCTAGGCCTTTTGCCATTATTTTTCTTTATCTCCAAAGAAAATTTTAAAACAATGCTTTCCATCATCATAAAAATAAATCAAATCAAAATTATGCAGTTTACATACCTCTGAAACTATATAAAGTCCTAGCCCCATACCTTTGACCTGATTGTGTTTTTCTCTTGCGAAAGCTTCAAGATAATGTTCTATAGGCTCTGCTAAAGGCTTGCCTGGATTTTTAATGGTAAAACATTCTTTACAACAAAAAAGCTCACAAGTGCCATTGTTTGAGTATTTTAAGGCATTATCGATAAGATTTTTTAAAATTACAGAGAAAATTTCCATATCAACATTGATTAAAGCATCATCTCTGATATCGACTTTTACAACTTTATTAAAATCATCTCTCATAAGGTGTTCTTTAGCTTCCTCAAGTATAGTGCTAAAACGACTAGGTTTAAAGTGTAAGTTGTAGTTTTTTGAAAATAAATTTTCGATTTTGGCAAATTCATTGATCAAAGAATCCATACGTAAAAATATAGCGATAAGTCTTTCTTTTTGTCTGTCTTCTTTGATCATTTCAGAAATAATTCTCCCTTTTCCTATAGGGGTTTTTAACTCATGCATAATTGTTCTTAGGAAAAGTTGTCTTGATTGGATTAATTCTTGATTTTTTTTAAAAGCTTTTTGAAATTCAAAGGCGATTTTTCCTACTTCATCTTCTTGATAATCTAAAAAATCAGGTTGCTCCCCATTTGCAACTTTAGCAACTTGCCTTCTTAATTTTTTTAAAGGTTCTAAAGATTTTAATACCGAAAAATACATAAAAACAACCAACAAAGAAAAAGAAAAAAATCCTATTAATAAAAGATTATAAACTCTATCGCTAGTATTTTCTTCATATAAGCCATCAAAATCTTTACATTGAACATCAAAATAAAGATTGCTATGATATTTTAAAGAAGAAAGGGTGCAAAATTCTCCATTTGCTTTAAAAAGTGATTGTCCATTATTTCTTATGCTTTTTACAAGATAGGGATTTTGTATAGTATTAAAACCGCTATTTTCAAGATAGGATCCTATTTTAGCACCTGAAGTGTTTTCATAGGAGATGAGTAAATTTTTTATAAGATTTTCTTGTTTTAAACTTTCTTCTTCGTTGTAAGCACTTCCTTCTATTTTCAAAAGAACGATAAAAAGCACACAAACTAAGAAAAAAGTAACAACAAATAAAATAATTAGCTTGGTATAAATAGAATAATTTTTTGTCATCCTATTAGTTTATATCCTATACCTCTAACAGAAAAAATATGTTTTGGAGATTTTGAACTATCTCCTATTTTTACTCTTAATCGACCAATGATAACATCAAGACTTTTAGAATCTTTATCTTTTAGATTTTTACAGCGACTTACAAGCTGTTCTCTTGAAACGCTATATCCGTGCTGCTGGATAAGGTATTCTAAAATTTCAAACTCAGCAGGAGTAAGTGTTAAAACCTTATCTTCATAGGTGATCTCATGCCTTCTCTCATCGATTTTGAAAGCAGAATTAATATTTTCATTATTTGCGTGTTCAACTCTTTTTGTGCGACGAATAAGACTCATAATCCTTGCATACATTTCTTTTGGATCGTAAGGCTTTGGTAGGTAATCATCAGCACCAATTTGAAGCCCTACAACCTTATCGCTTAAGTCGCCTCTAGCTGATGAGATAATAATGGGAATATTGCTTTTTTGTCTGATTTCTCTACAAACTTCAAGACCATCAATTCCTGGTAAAGTTAAATCCAAGATTAGACAATCATAGCCTTGGATGCCTACATTTAAAGCACTTTTAGGATTTTCAAAATTTGTGATTTTAATATTAAATTGCGCTAAATATTCAGATAATAATTGCGCAAAATCAGGATCATCTTCTATCATCAACACGTTAATCATTTTGGCATCCTTTAAATTTTTATCTAAGATTTATAATATTTGCATAATTTTATTTAAAATTTGATAAATTATTGATTTTATTTTTGCTAAAATTAGATTTTTGAATTTTTAAGATTAAAATTCTAGCAAAATTTTAAATTTTTTAAAGGAATAATGTGGAAATAAGTTATTATGAAATTCTTGAAATCACGCAAAGTGCTGATAAAGAAACCATAAAAAAAGCCTATAGAAAAATGGCTTTAAAATACCATCCCGATAGAAATCAAGGCGATAAAGAAGCAGAAGATAAATTCAAGCTTGTTAATGAAGCCTATGAAGTTTTAAGTAATGATGAAAAGCGAGCTATTTATGATAGATATGGAAAAGATGCTTTAAAAGGCGGTGGATTTGGTTCTAGTAGCTCAGGTTTTGGTGGTTTTGAAGATTTAGGAGATATATTTTCTAGTTTTTTTGGAGAAGGCTTTGGCTCATCATCGCGTCGTAGAAAAAGTTCAAATGATGAGAAAATCCCTTCAGATTTTATCGTTAATTTAAAATTAAGTTTTAAAGAAGCGGTTTTTGGTTGTAAGAAAAATATAGACTTTACTTATAAATGCTCTTGTAAAACTTGTAATGGAACAGGGGCTAAAGATGGAAAACTTCAAACTTGTCCAAAGTGTCAAGGTAGGGGACAGGTTGGAATTTCTCAAGGTTTTATTACTTTTGCACAAACTTGTCCTGATTGTCAAGGAAGTGGAGAAAAAGCTAGTGAAAAATGTAGCGATTGTAAAGGTTTAGGTTATAATGAAAGCAAAGATAGTGTCGAGCTTAATATCCCAGAAGGTGTAGATACAGGTATGAAACTTCGTGTCAATGCTAAAGGCAATATCTTAAAAAATGGCACTAGAGGGGATATGTATGTTAAGATCATCGCTGCTGAAGATGATACTTTTATAAGAGATGATGATGATATATATATAGAATTTCCAGTGTTTTTTACTCAAGCTATCTTAGGAGAGAGTATAAAAGTACCTACCATACGCGGTGAAGCAAGTTTAAATTTACCAAAGGGTGCTAAAGATGGGCAAAGATTTGTTCTTGAAAAAGAAGGAGTAAAAGATGTTCATAGTTCTCGCATAGGAAATCAAATCGTTCAAATTTCTATCAAATTCCCAACTTCTTTAAACGATGAACAAAAAGAACTTTTAGAAAAACTAAGTGAAAGTTTTGGTATCAAAGATGGTATGCATCAAGAGCAAAAAGGGCTTTTTGAAAAAATCGCTAATTGGTTTAAGTCCTAATTTTCCTAAAGCTTTTTAGCTTGGGAAAATCTTTTTTTTATATAAATTTAAGTTTTAAAAATCAGGCATAAAAAAAGGCGGGGTAAAATCCCGCCTTAAAGTTAAACTTGAAAACCCCTTAGAATTTGTAAAGAGCTTGAAGTCTTACAGCATCGTGATGAGTGCTTTCAGGATCTGTATTAACATTTACATAAGAGTAGAATGCTGAGAAGTTAAGTTTTGGAGAGTATTTGTAATCTACTCTTGCAACAGCTTCAAGTTTCTTACCACCATTGCCAATTTCCCCTGTTTTTGTTCCACCGTATACAAAGTCAGCACCAACGCGAACTGTTTCATTAAAAGTATATCCAGCAGTTACATAACCAAAGATATTTCTACCAATATCGCCATTTAAATTAGAACCATTAGTATAGAAAATTTCTTCACCTGCAAGCAAAGAGCCAAGATTACCTTGATCTTCAATTGTGGTTAAAGTAACTTTATCTTTTTTACCATAGTATAAACCACCAAGGCTAGCATCCCAACCATTTAATTCAACACTACCTCTTAAAGCGAAGAAATTACCGTTAGCTGCATGATTTGAAAGTGCATTTTTAAGTTTGCTATCCAAGGAATTTCCTAGGTAAGCTCCTTCAAGAGTCCAGTTGATTCCATCAAAGATAGTTGTGCTATAAGCTGCATCTACAGCATATAAGAATGCATTATCACTCATATAAGCTAACCATAATTGAGGATTAAATTGTCCACCTAAGAATTCATAAGAACCTATGGCAGCAGCACCATAAAGATTTTTATCCCAGTTTAAAGCACCGCTTGTATCGCTATCACCTTGAGGATTTCCACGATTAAATTGAACTCCTGTAATTTTATTACTAGGATTTTGAGTGATTATTACAGTAGAGTCTGAAGCTTCGTTGAAACTATCTACTGCAAAAGCAGCTAGAGTTAAACCATCGATGCTGTTGTTTACTACTTTAATACCTGTTCCAACTAAACCATCAACTCCATTATCAGTCCAGATAGTGTTTAGTTGTTGTTTACCAGCGATTACGCTTGTTGCAACATCTTCATTTGTATAAGTTAAATATAATTGGCGAACACTTAAGGTATCACTTGTGTTGCTGATGCTATTTTCACCATAACCACCATCTTTCGAATTATAGTCAAATTGAACAAAAGCTTTGAAGTTATCAGCTATAGCGGCATTAAAGTTAACTTGTGCTCTGTATTTATGATCTTGTTTACCAGAAATACCAGAACCAAAATTATCATTGCTCCATGGATTGCTACTTTCATATCTGTATCTTAATACTCCAGATACATCGATATCTTTGATCGCTTCTTCAAGTGGAGTAGCGTTAGCTGCTGAAAAAGCACCTGCAGCAAGAGCTGCAACTAAACTAAGTTTAACTAGTTTCATGAGAATTCTCCTTGTCAAAAATTAATAAAACATCGTAATTGTAGCACATAAATTTGGAGTTTTTTCTTAAGAAGCACTTAAAATAGTAAAAATTTTAAATCTGAAGGATAAAAACATCTAAAGAAAAGCCTAGCTAAAGGGATTTAAGCTAGGCGTGTAATTTTAAGGAGTTTTTCTTATGAATGTTTTTCGGTTCGTTTAGAAGTATAAGTCTAAAAAGTAAACGAGAAGTAATATATAGTTGTTTTAAATTATTTTGATAAAAAAACAAGTAAATTTTTACAAGCTAGGGATAAAATTTTATAAGTTTCATCAAAATTCCCACTATACCAAGGATCAGGGACTTCATCATAGTTTAGACTAGGACTAAAATCAGTGATTTTTAAAACTTTGTTTTGGGTGTTGGTGAAGTTTTTTAAAACATTTTTGAAGTTAGAATTGTCCATGGTGATTAAAAAATCGCTTTCATCGCAAAGCTTTTGAGTGAGTTTTTTGCTTATGAAATTTTTGTGTTCTATGTTAAGTTGGGCAAGTTTGTTTTTGGTACCATAGTGCATACCTTCTCCATCGTGTTCTCCTGAAGTTCCAGCACTGCTTATAAAAAATTCTTTTTCTAAATTTGCTTTTTTGACAAGATCTTTCATGATAAATTCTGCCATAGGCGAACGGCATATATTGCCTAAGCATATAAAGAGTATTTTTTTCATTTTTATCCTTGAGTTTTAATTAAAAATTATAAAAAATATCATACAATAAATCCATGGAAAATTTCAATAGAACTTTGCTTGTGTGTTGGTTTGGTGTTTTTACCACAAGCATGGGGCTTAGTCAAATCGCTCCGATTTTGCCTTTTTATATCAAAGAACTAGGACATGTTGATACGAGTGAAATAGCGTTTTACTCAGGACTTGCTTTTGGGATCACTCCGCTTTTTATGGCTGTTTTTTCACCTTTATGGGCTTTTTTGGGTGCAAAGTATGGTTATAAAAATATGCTTCTTCGTGCAAGTTTTGGAATGTCGGTTTTAACCTTATGGCTTAGCTTTGCTCATAGTGCTTTAGAAGTGGTTTTTGTGCGGGGTTTAACAGGGATAATTTCAGGTTTTACTTCTGCTGCTGTTGTGTTTATCGCTGTGATAGCGCCTAAAGAAAAAGTGGCTTATGCTTTAGGAACTCTTTCTACGGCTTCTATAAGTGGAAGTTTGCTTGGGCCTTTGTTTGGTGGCTTTGTGGCTGAATTTTTTAGCATTAGTGCGGTTTTTGATGTGGTGGCTTTTTTGATCGCTTGTTCTTTTGTGACGATTTATTTTTTTATCCATGAGAGAAAAATTCAAAAAGAGGCGAAGAAAAATACTCAAAAAGTAAAAGAAAACAAAACCCTTATCATCGTTCTTTTTATCACTACTTTTGTGATACAATTTGGCACTTTTGGAGTGATGCCAATTTTAAGTATCTATGTTGAGCAAATTCATCAAGGTGGAAATTTGGCTCTTTGGGCAGGTATAGTAGTGGCTGCAAGTGGGATTAGTAATCTTTTTTTTGCACCAAAACTTGGAAAAATCGCTGATAAGATAGGGCCTAGTAAGATTATTTTGATAGCTTTGATATTTTGTGGAATTTGCTTTTACTTGCAGGCTGTAGCAAGTAATGTTTATATGCTTATTTTCGTGCGTTTACTTATAGGTGTAGGACTTGGAGGGCTTTTGCCTTGTGTGAATGCCTTGCTTAAAAAAAGCGTGAGTGCTAAAAATTTAAGTGTGATTTTTGGTTTTAATCAAACTTGTCAATTTTTGGGAAATTTTTGCGGTGCTTTTGGTGGAGGGCTTATGGCTTCTCATTTTAGCGTGGAATTTGTTTTTACTTTTGTGTGTTTGATTTTTATCATTAATGCTTTTATTTTCTTAGCGTTTGAGAAAAAATATATCTTTTCAAATCAAGGTTTATAAATTTAGAAAGGTTTAAAATGGAAATGATTTTATTTGTTTTAGTGATGATTTTACTTGTACTTTTGTTTGTAGTGCTTTTTAGGCAGTATAAAAGCCCTAAAATAGAAGAAAAAAGCACGCAAAGTTTTAGCGATATCATGCAGCTTAAATCCATAGGAGAATTAAGTGTTTTTCAAGTTTTTAGTAAAGAGATTGTCACTAAAAAAGATAGCGCTTTTAATGGAATTTGGAAAAATCTTTTAGGATGGTCTTTGAGTGAAAGACAGATTGCTTTGATTTTTGAATTTGAGATCACTTTCTTGTATGATTTAAGGGATAAAAACTTTGATATTTTGCCTTTAGGGGACGATGCTTATAAGATCATCATGCCAGAGTGTAGATATAAACACAGCATCATAGATATGAAATTTTATGATGAAAAAAATGCTAAATTTTTACCTTTTTTACTACCTGATTCTATCAATAGTACGGGGATTAGTTTTAGCGAAAGTGATAAAAACAAACTCATAAAAGAAGCCAAAGATGAGGTTAAAGACTTGTCTTTAAATCTTATCCAAAATTTAGAAAGCAAAATTCATAAAAGCGCTAAGGATACTTTAGAAGCTATTGCTAAAGGTTTTGGGGCTAAGAGAGTGGAATTTGAATTTAAAGATAACACACAAAAGTTAGATGTAAACTAGCTTTTTTTCTTTTCTTGCTTGGGTAATGCTTAGTTTGCTATTTTGTAAATTTTTTGATTATTTCATAGTTTTGTAAAAGCTGTTCAAAAGAAAAATTTAAATTTGCAGGAGAAGTTGAGGGTAGGGCTACGGCTTTTAAATGAGAGTGAAATTTAGTAAAAAATTTATAAGCACTTTGTCCGGTGGTAAAAATGGCTTGGATTTTAGCTTGAGAAAGGATTAGGTTTAAATCATTGGCTTTTGCATAGCTTATGGTTTTATCATCTGAATTTTTTATCTTGCAACTTTGAAGTACATCCCAAAGAGCGATATGTTTTTTTCTTAAAAAGGCTTGTTGTTCTGTGATATTTTCTAATTTTACATCAAAAAGTGTTTCTAGTATAGGCCAAAAACGATTTCTTGGGTGTTGATAATAAAAGCCGTCTTGTCTTGATTTGATAGAAGGAAAAGAGCCCAAAATTAAGATTCTAGAATCCTTGTCAAAAAAAGGCTCAAAAGGGTGAGTTAGAAATTCACTCACTCGCACAAATCCACAGAAATTTTTCCATTTTTAATTTCGCTGATTTTAACTTTTAAGCTTTGGTTTTCGCTTAAATTAAGATGCTTGCTTTTTGAACTATGCAATAAACCATCAACACCATTTTTAAGTTCCACAAAGGCTCCAAAAGGAGCGATTTTTTTAATAATACCTTGAAATTCTTGCCCAAGTTCAAAGTCTGATATATCTTTGTCTTTAGAGCCTTTTTTAGTTCCTTTTTGAGAGCTTGTGATATTTATGATGTAGTCTTTTGCGGCTTTGATTTGCTCGTTTTGATTACCTGCTATTTTTACTTCACCTTTTTCGCGATCTAAGTCTATAGAAACGCCAAATTTTTCTATGATTTCTTTGATGGTTTTTCCAGCTTGCCCTATGATATCAACGATTTTTGAAGGATCAACGCTAAAAAGCTCAAGTTTAGGTAAAACTTCTTCATTGACTACGATTTCTTTGGCAGCTTCTTCCATGATATTTAGGATGTGAATTCTTCCTTCTTTGGCTTGGTATAAAGCTTGTTTTAGTGTTTCTTGATCGATTCCGCCTAGTTTTATATCCATTTGAAGAGCAGTAACGCCGTCTTTGCTTCCTGCTACTTTAAAGTCCATATCCCCATCATGATCTTCAAGCCCCATGATATCTGTTAAAACAGCAAATTTGCTATCTTCAAAGATAAGCCCCATGGCTACTCCTGCAACAAGTTTTAAGCTTGGCACTCCTGCTGCTTTTAGGGCTAAAGATCCGCCACAAACCGTTGCCATAGAACTTGAGCCATTGCTTTCTAAAATTTCACTGACTAAGCGGATTACATAAGGATAGTTTTCATCTATGCTTGGATAAAGTGCTCTTTTGGCTAAATTTCCATGTCCTAGCTCTCTTCTTCCTGGAGCTTTGATAGGACTTGCTTCGCCTACTGAAAAACCTGGAAAATTATAATTTACCATAAAGCGTTCGCTTATAGGATTTTTTTCTGTAAGCAAGTCTATCATTTGAGCATCGTTTTCTCCGCCTAAGGTTGCAACCACTAGAGCTTGAGTTTGTCCACGAGTGAAAAGACAAGAGCCATGAGCGTTTGGCAAGAGATTGGTTTCTATACTGATAGGACGCACCTCGTTTAAACTTCTACCATCAGCTCTTTTGCCTTCATTTAAAATTTGCTCACGAATAAGTTTGCGTTTGACTTTAGCTAAGGTATTTAAGATACTTTCTTCGCTCCAGTCTTTAGCGATTTCAAGATTTAAAATTTCTTTAGCAATTTTATTTAGTTCGCTTGCTCTTTCGCTTTTTGCCATTTGGTTGATGGCTTCTTTGATTTGTTTTTGGAAATTATTTTCTATAAAAGCTAAAATTTCAGGATGTTCAATCTCATTTTTTAGTTCGATTTGAGAATTTTTTTTGTGTTTGCTAAAGGCTTCTTCATAAGCATTTGAGCCATTTAATATAGCTTTTTGAGCTAAATTTAGAGCTTCTAAAATTTCATCTTCGCTAAGTTCATTCATATTTTGTGAAGTGGTTTGAGTTAAAACATCAGCATAAGGAGCTTCGATAAAAATTTCATTTTCTTTTTGATCAGGTAAGGCTCTCATTTCTATCATCAAAAGCTCATCTTTTACACCTGCTACATAGAGATCTAGAGTGCTATTTTGAAGCTCTTCATTGTTTGGATTGAGTATGAAATTTCCATCTATCTTTCCTATGCGAACACCACATACTGGAGCTTTCATAGGTATATCACTAAGATAAAGTGCCACGCTTGCGGCATTTAAACTCATTACTTGCAAATCTACTTTAGGATCGGCTGAGAGAACCATCACAACGATTTGAGTTGGATAAGCATAGCCTTTTGGAAAAAGAGGGCGTAAGCTTCTATCAATGATGCGTGCTGTTAAGGTTTCTGCATCACTTGGCTTGGTTTCTCTTTTGACATAACCACCAGGGATTTTGCCCGAGGCATAAGCTTTTTCGATGTATTGGACGGTTAGAGGTAAAAAATCTTCTTCAACTTGTTTTTCTTCTCTTGCAACTGTAGCTAGAACAACGCTTTTGCCTTGTCTCATTAAAACAGCACCAGCAGCTTGTTTGGCGACTTTATCTATATCAAATATTTCTGTATTTTTGTTAATTTCTATGCTGTATTGCATTATTTTTCCTTTTTTACCAGATAATAAATTCGTAAAATTTTTTAAAATATTTAGCAAATTTCATCCTTTTTAAATTTTGTTTTCACTTTCTGCTAAAGAGAAATCGTATTTTACTCCTCCTAAAGGATAGAAGTTGAAAATAAAATAAACTCCGCTTTGATTTTTAGCTGTGATACCACCACTTGTGAGTTGTGGATCGATTCTTTCTCTATACATTAAAGAATAGTTCCAACATTTTCTTTGATAGGTATAGCCAAGTTCCCACATGTTTGCATGAGCTCTTTGAGTATCAAACCAAATTCCACCAAATAAATTGTAATTAGGTGTGGCAATATAATTTGCTCTTGTGCCAATAAAGCTATATTTTCCATACTCATCGTTTTGATAAGCATGAGAAAACATCCAATTAAATTTTGAATTTGTATTGACTTCTATTTGGCTGATGACATTGGTAAAGCGACTTTGCTCATAAGAGTAAAGCACTTCGCTGTTGAGATTGATGTTTTCATTAAAATAATAAGTTAAAAGATTTTCAAGTTCATAGAATTTATTTTGTTTATTGAGATAGTCAAGTGAAAATCTGTGTTTGAGTTTTTTTTGTCCTTCGTTGTTATAGAAATATTGTACAGCATAAAGACTTGTATGTTCGTTTTCTTTGTCGTATTCTTCAAGATAATCTTGCGTGATTTTACCTGATTTTGCTCCTGGTAAAATGTAATTCACTCCTAAATTTAAAGTATGAAAGAAATTTTCATAAGCTTTTGAAAGATCGGTGTAGAGATTAAAATCATGAGTGTTTCTAAAATAATGCTCATGGTTTCTTTCGGGATCGTTGCTATAATTTACAAAAGAAGCATAAAATCTTTCTGTAAAAGTAAAGTGTAAAAAGTTTCCAAAAAAAGCATTGTGATACGAGATAGGCAAGTCTAAATTTAACTCATTTGCATAAGAACCAGCAGGTCGGTAAAAATTATGAAATGAAGCATCAAATGAATAACGTAAGCGTTCATCAAAAAGGTTATTTAAAAATCTATGATATTGAAAGCTTGGATATTCTTGCAAGGTTGTATTGTTGCTAAGTTTAGATGTGTCGATATAATATCTTGCATAAGCTCCATAAAAATTGTTTTCATCAGCTAAAAAATAATTGATTTTGGAGGTTACAAGCGAGTTAAGATCTCGATAATCTCTACTTCCTAAATTTAAATAATCCACATCGTTGAGATAGGTTGCATCTATCCATAGACCTTCTTGAAAATTATCACTGAGCAAAGATTTGATTAAATCATCTCTTGAGTATTTTAGTTCTATTCCATAGTGGGTTTGGTTTTTCAAATTTTCATCGTGAAAATAGGAGCTATTTTCTCTAAAAGCACCAAAATTTAATTCTCCTGTTGAATATGGAGAATCAAGAAATCTTAAAGTAGAATAAAGTCCAAAACCACGGTTTGTTCGAATTTGTGGATCAAGTTCTAAATCCCAATTTTCTTGAGTGGCAATATAAATAGGTTGTTCATAGTATAAGCCTTCGCTACTTTTTAAAACGATTTTTGGGATTAAAAGTCCGCTTTGTCTATGAGTATCAGCACTAAATCCAAAATAAGGTAGATAAAAAACCGGGGTATTTTTAACATATAATCTTGCATTGTAAAGATGAACAAAATTGGTTTCCCGGTTAAGCCAGCCTTTTGAAAAACGAATTTCCCAATCAGGATCTTCAACATTGCAGCTTGAAACTGCTGAAATTTTACTTTCAAAGACTTTATCATTTAGATGGCTTGTTTTGCTTTGAAACCATACTTCAAGATTGTTATTGGAAAAGAAAAAATTACTAAAATCGGCTTGATTGGAATTTAGGTTGATTTTAGCATAATCAGAATGTGATCTTTCGTTTTGTCCCCTTAGGATGTTAACATCGCCAAAAAGCTCAACATCTCCGGTTTTTTCATTGTAAATTGCTTTATTGGCAGTGATGAAATAAAAATCAGAAAAAATAATAACATCATTGTTTGCAGTAAGAATATCACCTTCTTTTTTTGCATCAAGAGCGTAAATATCAACTTGTGCTGCACTTAAAGCTATGCTAGTTCCTAGCAATAAGGAAAATTTACGCCACATCGACTACTATTGTCCTTGCTAGATAATCCTCCCAAGCTTTGCGTAAATCATTGCTTAAAGCCCAAGCAAATCCAAGCATAAATGCCATAGCACTAACCTGTCTTATGGCAGATCTGATGCAACTTTGGATGAGATTGGGTTTGTCAAGAAGATTTTCATCCAAGATGATAATTTTGCATAATATTTTTCCCAAACTTGCCCCATAAAGATAAGTAAAAATTGCTTGATAACTAAAATGAAGCAAGATGAAGCCAAGATAAAAATTTCCTATAATTTGAGTTGTTTCAAATAAATCTTTTGCTTGGATTAGACGATCATAAAAAATGATAAACACAATCAAAGAAATAATCATATCATCGATTAAAAAAGCTAGAACTCTTTTTCCAAAACTTGCTATTTTTAGATTTTCACGCTCTAAGCGGTCTTGTAAATTTTCTTTCATTTAAGAACCTGATGAGCGATGTCTTTTCTGTATTGCTTTCCTTTGAAATTTACATTATCACAAAGTTTATAAGCATTTTTTTGCGCTTCTTCTATACTTTTTCCTGTGCCAACGCAAACCAAAACTCTTCCACCATCAGCCATTAATTTGCCATCTTCTAGGCTTACTCCAGCATAAGAGATATGAGAGTTTTCAGGAATGTTATTTACAGTAATTTCACTTTTTGGTGAACTTTTGTAAGGATAGTTTTCACTCGCGCATACAACCCCTACTGCAAATTCTTTTTTGATTTTGATTTTTGTGTGTCTTAAGCGTCTTTGAGTAGCAGCTAAAATAAGCTCCAAAGGATTTTCGATTAAAGGCATTAAAACTTCACATTCAGGATCGCCAAAGCGAACATTAAATTCTAATACATAAGGTTTATTTCCAACGATCATAGCACCTATAAATAAAACACCACAAAATTCCGCTCCTTCTTTTTTCATGCCTGCTAAAGTCGGTAAAATAATATCTTTTTGAACTTTTCTAAGCAAGCTTTCATTCGCTAAAGAGCTAGGAGCGTAAGCACCCATTCCGCCAGTATTTGGCCCTTGATCATTATCGAGTAATTTTTTGTGATCTTGTGCTGCAGGAAGTAAAACAAAATCATTGCCATCACATACTGCAAAAATGCTTAATTCATAACCATCTAAAAATTCTTCAATTACAACGAGTTTTCCAGCATCTCCAAAGCTTTCTCCGCTCAGCATTTTAGCTGTTTCTTCTATAGCTTCTTCATGAGTCTTAGCTATGATAACACCTTTTCCTGCACAAAGTCCATCGGCTTTTACTACTATAGGAGGGGTTAAACTATGTATAAAATTTTTTGCTTTTTCAATATCATTTGTGTTTAAAAATTTGGCTGTTTTGATACGGTATTTTTTAAGAAAGCTTTTCATAAAAGATTTTGAGGTTTCAAGCATTGCAGCAGCTTTACTTGGCCCAAAAATAGCAAGTCCTTGTTGTTTAAAAATATCTACAACACCTTCAGCTAAAAAACTTTCACTTCCTACTATACAAAGATCAAAACCTTTTTCTTTCGCATAGGTTGCTAAAACTACTGGATCTTTTAGGTTTAAATTTGTTCCAAGACTTTCGGTAGCGCCATTTCCAGGAGCAAAATAAAACTCTAAATTTTTGTCTACTCTTCTTAAGGCTAAAGCAATAGAATATTCTCTTGCACCACTACCCAAAATCATTATTTTCATTTATATCTCCTTTTAAACCCAAACAGCCGTTTAACAAAGATTGACCCCAAAAAGTCAAAGAAAACCGCTAGGTAATTTTTAAAGGCTGCAACTTCTCGCTTTTTTCAAAGCTCAAACGATGCCACAGAACACGGTAAATCACACAATCGCAGTTAATAAAAATGTGTTGGATCACTTTAAATACCACAAACTGTTTAGGCAAGGAAATTATAACTTAATTTAGCTTAAATTTCTATGTCTTAAATCAGTTTAAATTTGGTTTTTCCTGATTTGTCAAAATGCTTTCCTTGTAAAATAATATCGGCAACATTTTCCCAAACATGTTTTTCATCAATATAGACTATATCAAAGGTGTTATCACGCATTAAAGACTGATAATTCACTTTTTTAGGTGCGTATTTTACTAAATAATACGGATTTTGTGAAAAGTTTTCAATTTTTAATTTGCATAATAAATCTAAATCCGATGTGACAACTAAAAATTTTTTTCTTTGTTCTTTTGTAATTTTTTGAATATACACTAAAAGTTTTTGATCAAAAGGATTTAGAGCGGATTTATTTAAGCGACTTAAGTAATGTTCTGCAAAAGAAAGAGAACAGAAAGAATTTTCTATATTGCTCATGGTAAAATAAGAATTTTTAACCCCTGATGATTTTAAAGATAAGTGCCAAATTTTAACATCCATTATGGTTGCACATAGATTTAAACCTGTGACAATTTTTTTAAAAAGCTTTTCTCGTGAAAGCTTAAAAGCATTTTCGAAAATATTGTAATTTTTCTTATAAAAATCTTCCCTTATAGCATCAAGTCTTTTTAGTGTTGTTCTGTAGTATTCTGCTTCTTTTTGTAGTTTAGCCAATCTTTCTTGTCGTGCTTTAAGTTTTTCAGGGTCTGTATTGGCCGCATTGCTTTTAAGATTTATTTCAGATTGCAAAGTTTTCATTTGTGCTTCAAGTGAGGCTAGACGATTTTTTCTTGTATCTATGGTGGCTACTAAAGCTTGGTAATGACACTGCAAAGATAAAAAAGTTTCGTTAAAAATTTTAGTGATATTTGGTTTTTGATCAGCTATCATTTGCTTATATGAATTCTCTAAATGCATCATGATACTTTTTAACGCGCTAAATTGGGTTTGGTCTATGCTATTATCCATAAAAACTAAAGTATCATAAGCTTTAAATAAAAATCTTTTAAGTATAAGATAATCAAGTATGCAAGGAATTTCCTTTTCATCTTGTAGATTGGCTTGAAGTGTTTCTACGGATAAAATTTCATGGGCAAAATATTTTTGTATAGCTTGAGGTATAGTAAAAGAAAGAGGAATTTTTTCTATACTGTCAAAGTCTGTTGTTCTATAGAGTTCTGTTATATAAGCACTTCTTCTTGAGTTTTGCAAGTCTTCTAATTCATCATCATTATCAGTTTTCCAAAAATCATGCTCAGTGATAAAATCCCCTTCTTTAAATTCTTGAAATTTTGAAGGTTTTATACCCGTTATGGTTTTGCTTGTTTGAACGGGCTTGCCGTCTTCTGCTTTTTTTTCGCTAGAAAGAGTTCTAAATTCCACAAGCATACCAACACTTGGCATACTTTTTTTATCATTCCAAATTTGGCGATTGAAGTCAAAAAAGGTATTTGCTGAGTTTGTAACGGTTCCACGTCCTGTAGAATCCATATAAATAGCTATTTTTCCATGCATATTTCTTCCTTGAAATTTCTTAAATAAATTCTAGCCTTATTTTTATAAAAATTTTATAATAAAAATAAGAGCTAGAAAAAATGAATCATTCCCATTCTATGGTTGCAGGTGGTTTGCTTGAGATATCATAAACAACGCGGTTTATACCTTCTACTTCATTGATGATACGGCGACTTATGTTTTCTAAAACTTCGTAAGGTAAATGCGAGAAAGTAGCTGTCATACCATCACTTGCATCTACAACGCGTATGCAAACTGCATTATCATAAGTGCGGTTATCCCCCATAACCCCAACACTTTTAACATTTAAAAGCACACAAAATGCTTGCCAAGTTTTATCATACCAACCTGTGCTTTTAAGTTCTTCAAGTAAAATTACATCAGCCTTACGCAATAGTTCTAAGCTAGGGCGATTTACTTCTCCCATAATGCGTATAGCAAGCCCTGGTCCAGGGAAAGGATGGCGATAAACCACTTCTTTGCTAAGTCCAAGCTCAAGTCCTAGGGCACGCACTTCATCTTTGAAAATTTCTTTTAAAGGCTCTATGAGTTTAAGATTCATTTTTTCAGGTAAGCCCCCTACATTATGATGGCTTTTAATGGTTTTGCTTGCACCTACAACAGAACTTTCTATGATATCAGTATAAAGTGTTCCTTGAGCGAGATATTTTACATCTTTATGTTTTTTTGCTTCTTCTTCAAAAACTTCTATAAAGGTATTTCCTATGATTTTTCTTTTTTGCTCAGGATCTCTAACATTAGCCAAGCGACTTAAGAAAATTTCACTTGCATCAATGCTGATAAGATCGATACCTAAGGTATTTTTAAACATAAATTCAACTTGTTCTTTTTCTCCGCTTCTTAAAAGTCCATTATCTACAAAAACTACTATAACTTGCTCTTTTATAGCACTGGCTAAAAGTGCAGCAACTACACTACTATCTACTCCGCCACTTACAGCACAAAGCACTTTATCACTGCCTACTTCTTCACGGATTTTTTCCGCTTGAGTTTTTGCAAAAGAACCCATATTCCAAACGCTTTCACAATTACAAGCGTATTTAGCAAAATTTTTTAAGATATTTTTGCCAAATTCACTGTGTTGTACTTCTGGGTGAAATTGCAGAGCAAAAAATTTCTTATCTTCGTTGCCAAAAACACAAAAAGGACTATTTTCACTTGTGGCTAAAACTTCAAAACCTTGAGGTAAATTTTCTACTTTATCAGAATGACTCATCCAAACGGTTTGTTTTTTTGGAAGATTTTTAAATAAAGCACTATCTTTTTTAACTTCTATGTTTGCTTTACCGTATTCTTTATGTCCTGCAGGTGCAACTGTAGCTTTGTAATGATGTGCCATAAGCTGCATACCATAACAAATTCCAAGAACAGGTAAACCTAAGTCAAATATGCCTTTATCGCAAAAATACGCATCAGTTGCATATACGCTTGCTGGACCTCCGCTTAAAATAATACCTTTTGGTTCTTTTGCCTTAATATCAGCTAAACTTACATTAAAAGGTAAAATTTCTGCATAAACTCCTTGTTCCCTTAGGCGTCTTGCTATAAGCTGAGTGTATTGAGAGCCAAAGTCTAAAACTAAAATATCTGCTTTTTTCATTATTTACCACCTATGTAATTGTTCGTATTTTTTAATGGTTTTTACCGAACCATTTTGTTCATAGCTTGTGTATTGAGGGTTGCCTTTATATCCGCAAGCACAGAAGAAAATTAAGAAAAGAAATGCTAAAATCATCTTATGAGAAAAAGAAATAATATTAAGATGACTAAAAACGCTAGTGCTGTTATTAATGAATTGATGGATAAACCTCATTATAAGCCTTTAAAAACCTTATTTTTTTGCAAAGATTTTTTAAGTTCTTTTCCGCTTGCCAAGCAACGTTTGATTGCTAAAATTTATGTAAAAAATCATATTTTAAATATAATAACCTTACATCCAGCAGCTTATCAAGAATTAAATCATGATGATAGCAAAATTTATATTAAATTTCTCATAAAAGCATATGGGCAAAAATATCCTTTAAGCGGATTTGTTGATATAAAAGATATAAAAATTTTTTCCCAAAAATACACTTATGCAGTAAATAAAAACAAAAATGATGAAAAACTCTCTAAAAATTCTTATTTGGAGCTTTCTAAGGGTGAATTTAAAAATTGCTTTAAAGATGAAAAATTATTTAAGAAATTTGAAGATTTAAGAGAACTTATAAAAAAAGGTTCTAATCTTGACTAAAGAGAATTTAGAAAATGAGCTAAAAACTCTTCCCAATAGTGCTGGAGTTTATCAATACTTCAATCAAGAAGGAAAGCTTTTATATGTAGGTAAGGCTAAAAATCTTAAAAATCGTGTCAAATCTTATTTTGCTTTTGCTCCAAATTTACATGCAAGTCCAAGAAATTCTTTAAGAATTCAAAAAATGATTGAAGAAACAGTGCATTTGGAATTTATCTCTACTAATTCAGAGGCTGATGCTTTGATTTTAGAAAATTCTTTTATCAAACAACTGCATCCAAAATATAATATTTTACTAAGAGATGATAAAACTTATCCTTATATTTATGTGGATTTTGAAGAAGAATTCCCACGCTTTGAGATCACTAGAAAATTGGTAAAAAAAAGCAAAATCAAATATTTTGGTCCTTTTTTTAAAGGTGCTAGAGAGCTTTTAGATGCGCTTTATTTATATTATCCTTTAAAGCAAAAAGCAAGTTGTAAATCCCCTTGTATTTTTTATCAAATTTCTCGTTGTCTTGCGCCTTGCGATAAACGCATCAGCAGGGAAAAATACCTTGAAATTTTAGATGAGGCTATGCACGCACTTTTAAATCCTAGTATTTTAATAAAAAATTTAGAAAAACAAATGCTTGTTTTAGCACAGAATGAAAATTACGAAGAAGCAGCTAAAGTAAGGGATCAGATTGCAACGATTAAAGATTTGGAAGTTAAGGTTGAAATAGATATTGCAAAATTAGAAGATTTTGAAGTATTTGCTTTAGCCTTTGAAAATTCCATGCTTTCAACCTTACGCTTTGTGGTGCAAAATGGAAAAATTATCAGTGCAAATTCTAAGATTACTCCTATAAAAAATGATATACAAGAGGATAAAAATGAAATTTATAAGCAATTGATTTTAGAAAATTTTAGTATGGACATTCCTTTGCTTGCAAATGTTATTTATGTTTATGAAGAATTTGAAGATAGAGTGCTTTTAGAAGAAATTTTAAGCCAAAGATTTGATAAAAAAATCAGTATTAAAATCCCTAAAATAGGAGAAAAAAGAAGAATTTGTGATTTGGCTTTTCAAAATGCCCTTTTAAATATAGAAAAAGAGCAAAAAAATCATGGTTTTACTATACAAAAAGAATTAAAGTCTTATTTTGAGCTTGAAAATTTACCAAATGATATAGAAATTTTTGATAATTCTCATTTGCAAGGCGTGGCAAATGTTGGAGCTATGGTAGCTTATAGAATAAATTCTTGGGATAAGTCAAAATATCGAAAATTTCATTTAAAACATAAAAATGATTATGATCAAATGCGTGAAGTTTTAACGCGTAGGGCTTTGGACTTTGATAAAATACCCCCTCCTGATTTATGGCTTATAGATGGAGGAAAGGCTTTGCTTGATTTGGCTAAAGAAATCATTGTAAGTAGTGGAGCTAATGTCGATATTTTAGCTATTTCAAAAGAAAAGATCGATGCAAAAGCACATAGGGCTAAAGGAGGTGCTAAGGATAAAATTCATTCCTTAAAAGGAGAATTTAGCTTAAGTATTAACGATAAAAAACTACAATTCTTACAGAAATTAAGAGATGAAGCACACCGTTTTGCTATCAGCTTTCATCAAAATACTAAGAAAAAACAGGACTTGAAAAGTTCTAAGCTTGCAAATTTAGGACTTAGTTCAGGGGTTATACAAAAACTTTTAGCGTATTATGGAAATTTTGAATCTATATATAAGGCTGATTTTAAAGATCTTGCAATGCTTGTAGGCAAGAAAGCGGCGCAAAAAATAAAGGAAAATTGATTTGATATTAGCAGGGATAATTTTTATTTTTAATCTAATTTTAGCGTATTTAAGTATTGATATCTCAAAGCTTGATAGTGTTGCTGAACAACTGAAAATAGGTATGTTTTCTAGCATTTTTGTTTTATCTTTAACACTTTTTATTTTTGCTTTTAGACGAAATAGAAATATAAACAAAATATATCAAAAAATTTTTTGCATGCAAAATGATTTTTTAAATTTTCAAAAAAAGATTGATGTTGATAGTGCGCTTGATTTGTTAAAGGAAAAATTTGAAACTACGGGACAAAATTTAACTAAAATATCCCATGAAAAAGACAGATATTTGCATTTATTAGAAGAAAATTTATATCAGCTTGGAAATATATCCAATGCAATGCGTTGCTTAAATGAAGGGTATAATAAAGAAATTAATTCTTTGATTTTAAATGCCTTAAATTCTCAAAAAGATCAAATTAGATTAGAATTAAATGAGGCTTTAGAGCATCATAAAAGCATTATAGGGACATCTCATGGAAAGGTTTTGCAGTTTGAAGCAAGTGTGGCTATAGTTAATAATGATGAGCTTGAAAATTTTTTACTTGCAAATTTACTTTCGTATTTTGGCATAGAAAGTACTTGTTTTAAAAATTTAAGTTTTGATGTTAATGACTTTCATTTGATTTTTATCAAGGATAAAATTTTAAATGAAAATGTAAAGAAAAACTATGATTTTATAGTGATGGGTCGGCATAAAAATACACATTATGAGTATTTTTTAACTTTACCTTTTGAAAAAAAAGATCTTGAAAATATTTTGCAAAACAAGCTTGATAAGGTTTGCACTTTAAAATTTAAAACCCCTTATCAAAATAATGTATTGCTTTTTAAACAAAATGATTTTGATGCAACCTTATTTTTCAATATAATAGAAAAACAATGCGATAAAAATATATGTATAAATTCTTTTAGTCAATTAAAACAAGAATTAAGCAAGGAGACTTATCGTTTGATTTTGCTTGATTATGAATTAATTAAATTTGATCTTGAGCAAATGAGAAATTTGCTAAGTGCTTATAAAAAACAGCATCCACAAAGCCATATCATCTTTTTTTCAAAGGAAAAAGTTAGGGATTTTGATTGTGTGAGTGAAGTTTTAAGTGATGTAAGTAGAAATGATCTTATAACTTTACTTAGAAAGTATTTACCAAAGGTCTAAACTTTATAAAATTTAACTCCAGCTAAATCGAGAATTTTTACCTTTTTTTCTTTGATAAGTTGATTTAAGAGAGTTTTGGATTGTTCATCAAATTTCACTTCAATGTCTATTTCGCTTTGTGAGCGTAAATGAAGCATTTTTAATAATTCTTCTTCATTGAAGCTTAGTTTTTCACCTTCATAATGCCTTTTGGCTAAGAGTACAGGAGTAGAATCTATAAGTTTGGAAAGTTCTAAAAGTTTTTCTTCGCTTACTTTTTTAACGGCATAAGCAGGAGGTCTATCTATGGTACTTAGATCAACTCTTAAAGGTATGATTTTTTTTAAAGCTTGATTGAGCGCTTTAAATTCTTCTTCGTTGTCATTAAGATCTTTAACAACTAGAATTTCCATAATCAAATCTCCATTAAACCTAGCTCTAAAATCTGCCATTTTTTCTATCATTTTTTCTAAGTCAATGTTTTTTAAAGCTCTATCAATACGATAAAAAGTTTTAGCAACTGCACTATCTAGGCTAAATTTGACCACATCTAGTTTTAGCAAAGCATTAAATTTGTCTTCATCTAATACAGCTGTGCCATTGCTTAAAATAAGCAATTTTTTATCTTTAGCAATGCTGCGTAAAGATAAAATAAGCTCATTTAAATAAGGATAAAGACTAGGCTCTCCGTTGGCAGTAAGGGTAAGAAAATCAAATTCAACATTTTTTTCAAGCACAACTTTAACTTCGGAGATAATTTTATCTATGCTGATAATTTCATCCTGTTTTTCTTGGGCTTTTTTTGGATCAAGCTCACAATAAACACAATCAAAATTGCATTGTTTTTTACTAGGGCTTAAATCTATACCCAAAGATCTTCCAAAACGCCTTGAGCTAACAGGACCAAAGAGTATTTTCATTTAGCTGAACTTTCTTGTACAAGCTTGATAAAATATTTTGCATTTTCAACAGGAATATCAGGCAAGATCCCATGTCCTAAGTTGAAAATATGAGCTTTATTTTGCATGGTTTTTAGTATTTTTTCCACTCCTTCTTTGATGGCATTTTTATCATAAAGTCTGCAAGGCTCCATGTTGCCTTGAAGAGTGTATTTGTGTGATAGTTTATCACGTGCTAAATCAAGCGGAGTGCTCCAATCAACCCCAAAAACATCAAAATTACCATCGATTCTATCCAAATAACCGCTAATGCCTTTAGGGAATAAAATTACAGGTATATTTGAGTATTTGCTTTTAATAAAATTTGAAATTTCAAGCATATAATTAAAAGAGAATTCAAAAAACTTATCGTATTCTAAAGCACTTGCCCAGCTATCAAAAATTTGTACAGCATTGGCACCTGCTTTAATTTGCTCTTCTAAATAAAGTTTTAAAACTTGAGTTAGTTTGTTTAGAATTTTATGTAAAAGTTCTGGGTTTTGATAGAGCATTTTTTTACACTTTGCATAATTTTTACTTCCGCCTCCTTCTATCATATAGGTAGCTATAGTCCAAGGGCTTCCGCAAAATCCTATTAAAGCCTTGTTTTGAGATAATTTTTCTCTAGTAAGCTTTAAGGCATCATAGACATAATTTAATTTTTTATGCGCATTTTGATCGTCAAGTTTTTCTAAGTCTTCTAGGGTTGAAATAGGATTATCAAAAATAGGCCCTTCTCCTTTTTCAAAGCGTAAATTCATGCCCATTTCGAGAGGAACAACTAAGATATCTGAAAAAATGATTGCTGCATCTACATCTAAAATATCAATAGGCTGTAAAGAAACTTCAGAAGCTTTTTTATAGTCTTTACACAAAGAGAGAAAATCGCCCGCTTGTTTTCTTACTTCCATATATTCTGGCAAATATCTTCCTGCTTGACGCATCATCCAAATAGGGGTATAGGGTGTAGGTTTTTTAAAGCAAGCATCAATAAAAATCATTATTTTCCTTTGTTTTTGGCAAAATTATAACAGAAATTGATAAATTAAATTGGTCAATTTTTCTATATTTGCTTCATATAAAGGAAATAATAAATTTTTTCATTTTATCTGGAGTTATTAGAAAATTTACGAGAATTATTGGAATTCTCGTTTATGTAATTTGAGTTTTGATTGATTTGTATATTAAGCCTTTGTATTGTTTGTGGCATTTCCTGCGTCAATTGTAGCAAAAAGCTTATTTAGCAAAGTCTCCTCATTTTTTTTGTATTGATCTTCTTTCATTTTTTGCCAAGCATAAGATCTAAAATCTTCTCTAACAGCACCAAGATCAATGTCTTCGTTGGTAAATTTGCTTGAACTTGTTTTTTCTTCTTCCTTTTCTTCTTTGTTTTTTGCTTCATTTAATGTGGCTTGAAATTCATCTGCTGAAGTATTTTTCTCTTTAACCTTTGTTGTGGTGCTAAAAATAGCATTTGATGTTTTTTGAGTATTATCTACTACCATTTTCTCCTCCTTTATTTAACTTTACATTAAACAAACAAGCAATTTCTATTCCAATTTATATCTTTTTTAAACTTTTTCTTTGAAATTTTTTATAATTTAATTTATCTTTGGCAAAAAGTAAGGCAAAAATCAAAGCAGGGCTTACAAAAAGTGCCGAAAATAAAGCATTAAATTCTATGCCCAATCCTGCTAAAACAATCCCACCTAAAAAACTTGCTAAAGCTATGCCTACATTAAAAGCTGCTTCATTTACACTTACTGTGCTGTCTATGACTTTATAAGTATGGCGTTTAGCTTTAGCAATGCTAAGCATTTTTAGCGCAGGTATAGTGGAAAAGGCAAAAAATCCTATCAAAGCTACGCTAAAAATGATTAAAATTTTAGAATGCATGGTGAGAAATACGCTTAAAAATACTAGAACTTGTATGCTTAAAATAAGACGCAGGGAAAAAATAGCACCTTTTTTATCTACTATTTTTCCGCCCCATAAATTTCCACAAATTGCACAAATTCCATATAAAAGTAAGATATAAGCTGTATCTTGGACTTTAAAACTGCTTATTTCTACGAGTAATTTTTGCAAATAAGTATAAAGAACAAATTGAGCCCCACAGCTACAAATGGTTATAGTATAAGTTTTTAACAAATTTTGATGCGAAAAAGCAGGGATTAGATTTTTAAGACTTGTTGGACTAGGATGTAAATTTTTGGGCATCATATGCCATACTCCAAAAAATGCTAGGCTTGTAATGATAAAAATAAGTAAAAAGATAAATTTAAAGCCAAAATAATGCCCTATGAAAGTTCCAAGTGGCACTCCAGTAACCAAGGCTACAGTAAGTCCTGTGACCATTATAGCTAGAGCGCTTGATTTTTTATCATCTGGGGTTATAGCACTTACAGCTAAGGTAGCAATGACAAAAAATACTCCATGTTGTGTTCCTGCTACAAAACGCGCAAACGCTGTAAGATAGAAATTTTGGCTAAAAAAGATAATGAAATTTGCTAAAGCAAAAATTCCAAGATTGATTAAAAGTTGTGTATGTCTGTGAAAACGACTTAAAGGTATAGTAATAAGAGGAGCACCTATAACAACACCTATAGCATATAAGGTTGTAAGATAGCCCGCAGTTTTTGCATCTACGCTAAAATACGCTTCAACATCAACCAAAACTCCTGCCATAACAAATTCGGTTACACCCATACAAAAAGCACTAAGAGCTAGTGCAAAAAGAGCTTTTTTGTAATTTTGCATTTTAATTTCCTTATAAAAATAAAAACGCATTATAATAAAATAAAGGCTTAATTTCCTTAAAAAATTCAAAATATTTTTGTTAAAATAAAATAAAAATTTTAAAGGTAAATAATGAAAAAAATTATTTTATTGCTTGGTTTAAGTTTGGTGAGTTTAGGGGCTTTGAGTTTTGATGAGCTTATGATATGTAATGAAATTGGTGTGCGTAATGAATTTGAGAATAAAAAACTTGCTTTAGTAGATAACATCTATAGTAGTTTGTATCAAAATATTTCAAAAAAAGCAGATAAAAAAGATGAAAAAAGATTTTAAAGCCATTTCAAAAAAGATGCTTAAAGAAAGAAAAATTTGTATAAAAAATATGCAAAATACAAAAGCAGGGGAAAATCCTATTTTGCCTTTACTCAATGCAAGTGATTGCATGCAAGAAGCTTATATTAAGGCTTTATTAGAGCTTATGCAAAGAGCAAAAGATATAAAGACTAAAGAAGTTTTAGAGCAAATTTTTAAAAATAAAGTTGATAAATATGAAAATTTACTCACTCAAAGTTTAAATACCAATAAAGATTTGCAAGATTTTATAGACAGCTTGGCTAAAGAAGATTTGATTGATTCTAGGGCTAAATTAAGCCTTAGGATTTAAATTAATTGCGAATTTAGCCGCTTCAAAATAACTTTTAGTGTTGATTTTAGCATTTTTATAGGCCTTATCAAAGGCCGTGCCATGATCAACGCTGACGCGTATGATGGGTAAATTTAAACTCACATTGATGCTTTTATCAAAATACAAGGCCTTTAAAGGAGCAAGGGCAAGATCGTGATACATAGCCACTAAACGATTGCAGTTTTTTAAACCAGCCTTAGTAAAAGCCGTATCAGCTACTAAAGGATAGGGTAGATAAACACCCTTGTCTTTAAAACTTAAAAGCAATTCTTTTTGTAAATTTTCATCTTTTAAAGCTTTTTTGAAAAATTTTTCATCTTTTTTAGAGCGTAAAAAGGCATTAACAAAAGTTATAGCTTTTTCCATGATTTTTTCTTCTTCTCCGCCTATGACTCCATAATCTCCAGCGTGAGGATTAAAACCTAAAAGCCCTATTTTTTTAAAATGCGTTTCTTTGTAAAAATCTTTTAAAAAGATGCTTAAATTTTTAAAAGTGATTTTTTTACTCACCTTAGCTAAAGGTACATGTTCGCTAAAAAGTCCTACAAACAGCTCTTTACAACCTAGCATCATAATGGCATTTTTTTTAAAAAAATCCCTTAAAGCATCGGTATGTCCTTTGTATTTAAGTCCTGCGTCTTCCCAAGCTTTTTTGTGTATAGGTAGAGTAAGCAAGGCATGGGCGTGTTTTTCATAGACAAAATAACTTGCCGCCTTAAAGCTTAAAAAACCATAAAGTCCACTTTTTGCATCTATTTCTCCGGCTTTGATTTCAAAATTTTCATCTACTTTAAAGCCTAAAGGAAGGCAAAAAGAGTAAATTTCAAGAGAATTTTGCTTTTTAAGAAATTTAAACTCATAGTCTTTTTTATCTTTAAAAGCTACGATTTTTACATTAAAAGGTTTTAAATTTAAAAGTTTTAAAGCTTTATCAAGCAAGCTTTCGTGGATAAAATAAAAAGGCGTGCAGATTTTACTTAGTTCTTCATGAGAACGCACTAAAATTTCAAGTCCTATGCCGTTTATATCGCCTATGCTAATGGCTAGTTTTTTCATCTTTTAATAAGTTCTTTCATTTCTAAAATAGCGTTTTGAAGTCCTGTAAATACAGATCTTGCTACAATGCTTTGTCCTATATTTAGCTCACAAATTTCTTTAATTTTTGTTATAGGTTTTACATTTTTGTAATTTAAACCATGTCCTGCGGCTACTTTTAAACCAAATTCTGTGCCTTTTTTAGCACAGAGTGTTAAATTTTGCAATTCTTTTTCAAAGTGAGCTTGCAGGGTTTTTTTATCTTGATCAAGTTCTTTTAAGGCAAAAGCAGTATGAGAGATATTGCTAAAAAGTGCGTTGTGTAAATTCGCATAATGTCCTGTATGAAGCTCTATGAATTGGGCTTTTAAAATTTTTGATTTTTCTATATCTTCTAAACTAGGATTGATAAAAAGCGAAACTTCAATGTTTGCACTTTGAAGTTTTTCTATGCTTTGTTTTAATTTAGCATGATTTAAACAAAGCCCTCCTTCTGTAGTAAGCTCTTCTCTTTTTTCAGGCACTAAAGTAACGCGGTGGGGTTTGAGTTTAAGAGCTAAATTTAAAATTTCATCATTTAAAGCACATTCTAAATTGATAGGGCTTTTGCAAAATTTTATAATATTTTCCAAGTCAAAATCCTGAGCATGACGGCGATCTTCTCTTACATGCAAAGTGATTTGATCTCCGTGTTTAGCTGCTATAAAAGCAGCCTCTAAAAGATCAGGATCATTTACCATTCTAGCTTGTCTTAACACTGCGATATGATCGATATTTACACCTAAAAGCATATTTTTCCTTTAGAACTTTTTTGCTATTATACTATAAAATCAAACAAGGAAAGTCATGTTAGGTATAGATCTTGGTTCAAATACTTTAAGAGCAGTACAAATGGATGAAAAATTAAATAAATTAAAAGAATATGAATTTGTTATTGGAGCAGCGAAAAATCTAAATCAAAGTGGAGAAATTTCTAAAGAAGCCATACAAAGATTAAAAAATGCTTTGAGTATTTTGGCTAAAGAGCAAGATTTAAGCAAAGCAAGAGCTGTAGCGACTGCAGCTTTTAGAAAAGCAAGCAATACAAATGAAATTTTTGCCCATTTAAAAGAAGAATTTGGGATTGATTTTAAGCTTATAGATGCCAAAAGTGAAGCTAAGATCAGTGTTTTAGGTATGCAAGTGGGCTTAAGAAGGCTTAAAATTTGGGGAGAGTTTGCGTATTGTGATTTAGGAGGGGCTTCTTGTGAGCTTTCTTTTGGAAAAAGTTTTAAAAGTTTTGATTTTGGTATTATTAGTTTTTATGAAAAAAATTGCCATTCTTATTATAAATCTTGTATTTCTTACAAAAAATTGATAAAAAAATATCCTAAATTTATCATCAATATTAAAGATAAAAAACTTAAAATTCATTTTTTAATTGCAAATCCCTATTTAAAGCATTTAGCTTTTATGGCTTTTGATGAGGTGGCTATGATTAAAAAGGAACTTCGTTCTTTAGGGGCTAAAACGGTGGTTTTAAATTCCGGAGTTCCTACTACACTTAGCGCATTAAAACAAAATATAAGCTATGAAAAGTATGAAGCAACTAGAGTAAATGGTAAAAAACTTTGCCATAAGGATTTTTTAAACTATGCTATTAAACTTTTTCATATGGAAGAAAAAAAGGCTATAAAAGAAGTAGGCATGATGAGAAAAAATTATTTGAGTGCAGGTTGTTTGCTGTTTTATGCTTTGTTTGATAAACATAAACTTCTAGTCATTGATGAGGGTTTAAGGGAGGGAGTTTGTTTAGCAAGTATGAAAAATATAAAATTTTAGTTTTTTTGAAATTCGAAAAAATGAAATTTTTCATCAAAATTAAAAAATAAAATTTTAGCTTGAGATAAAAAACTTTCGTAAGTTTTAATGTTTTTATTTTTTGTGTATTCTAATAAATCTTCAAAACCAAAATCCATTAAAGCAAGACTTTGTTTTTTAAAAGCTAAAGGTTTAAAATCATATTCTTTGATGAGTTTTTGAAGATGGGTAAAATTAACATTATAAGTTAGATCGCTTTTGCCGAAAAAATCTTTTAAAGATACTTCAAAAGGGCTAAAAACTTCGTGCTTTTGATAGATTCTTAAGCTAAAATTTTGTGGATTCAAAGTTCCATAGTCAAATCCCGCAAATATAAATCTCTCGCAAGCTTGATCTAAATCTTTAAAAAAATTTTCAAGCTCTAAGCTGAGTTCACCTTTTTTAAGATTTAAAGCTTTACATTTTGTGATCAAATTTTCATCCATATTTTTAAAAATAAGTTTAAAATTTTCTACAAATGCCATTTTATCATGATTTATAAGTTCGCAGGTAAAACTATCAAAAAGTTCATTGCAAAAGAAAAAAGCGTTCTTAAAATGGCATTCTTTAAGACTATTTTTGTGAGTAAATTCCACTCCTTCTAAAGTCTTTTTTTGTAATGTTCTTAATTTTTCATGTGGCTCTATGATGAAAAAAGAAATTTGAGAAAAAATTTCAGGTCTTAATTCAAGCAAAGCGGTTAAAAAATCACGACTTAAGTAGCCTTCATTAGCGCCTATTTCTACAAGTTCTAAAGGGGGTTGTAAAATTTTTTTATCTATTAAATTTAAAAAATGCTTGGCTAAAAGTGTGCCAAAAAGATTTCCTACGCTAACAGCAGTAAAAAAATCCCCATTTTTTCCTATACTTACAGCATTTTTATAATAGCTTTCATGTAGCCAAGCATGGAAAAAGTCGCTAAATTTCATTGAAAAATAGCATTAAATTTGGATACAAAATCCAAAGGATCAACTTGTTTGCCTCCGGCTAAAATTCCAAAATGCAAATGCGGCCCACTTACCCTACCACTAGCTCCGCTAATTCCTATAAGTTCGCCTTTTTTTATCTTTTGTCCTACTTTAACATCGATTTTAGAAAGATGATAGTATTGTGAATAAATTCCAAAACCATGATCAATGACTACTGAATTTCCCGCAAAATAACGATCTTTTGCAATTTTTACTACGCCTGAATTGGCTGCATAAATAGGCGTTCCTGTGGCGGCTCTAAAGTCCGTTCCACTATGATAACTTGCTACTTTTTCATTAAAAGTTCTTGCTTTGCCAAAATCACTTGTGATAAAAGAATTTAAAGGTATATTAAAAGCACTGTTAAATAAAGCTTTTGGAGTATAAGAACTATAAATCGCATTGGCTTCTTTTAATTCTTTAGCGATGCGTTCTTGTACGGTTTTTGGTGGAAAAATCTTTTTGTTTTCAACTTGCAATTTTTCACTTTTATAATTACCTTCTAAAGTTTTTATGAAAATTTCTTCTTTTTTATCTTTATAAAATGCGATAAGTTTTGTATTTTGCGGGGGATTTTTGTAAGGTAAGGAAAAAATAGCTAGAATTTTTTCTTGATTTTTAGGATGTGCAAAGGTGGGAATATTTTTATCATTATTTTTCAAAGATAAAAAATCTTTCTTATCTAGTTCCAAAAATAAAGCTTGACCTTTGATGAGTTCTAAATTTTGAGCTCCAAAAAGCCAAAGAGTAAAGCTTAAAAAAAGCCATAAGGCTTTCATAGGCTTAACTCTTTAAGATCGGCGATTTTTAAAAACTCCGCATAAATTTCATAAACCAAAGCTTGGCGATTATTTTTAAGTTTTTCATCTTCAGCATTAATCATCACTTGATTAAAAAACTCATCAATAAAAGGCTTAAGTGCAAAAAGATTTTCAAGTTTTTCTTGTAAAGAGTTGGCTTTAGTTTTTTCTTGAAAAGCTTTGTAAAGTTTGCTTTCTGCTTCTTGAACAAAAAGACTTTCATCAACTTTATGAGAATTTTTAGTGGCGATATTGGCTAGTCTTTTAAAGGTTACAAAATTTTCATTAAAATTGTCTTTTTTGCTAAGTTTTATAAGAGCATTTACGCTTTGATTGATATGGATAAGATCTGTATTTTGTGAGCTTAAAACTGCTTTTACAAAAGAAGCATTGACTGTATAAAAAGTATAAAGTCTTTCAAAAATAAAATCTTTTAAAATTTGCATATCAAAGCTTTTATAATGACTTGAAAGTTTTTCTAATAAAATTTGGATATCAAATTCTTTATTTAAATTTAGAGCGATTTTAATGATCCCATTGGCTGCTCTTCTTAAGGCATAAGGATCCTTTGTTCCGCTTGGAATTTTTCCTATGCTAAAAAGTCCTATAAGGGTATCAAGCTTGTTTGCAAGGGCTACTATGCTTGAAAATTCTGTGCTTGGAAGTGGAGCTTGTTCAGAATTAGGAAGATATTGTTCTTTGATGGCTAAGCAAATTTCATAATCTAATCCCATTTTTTGCGCATAATAACTTCCCATAATGCCTTGCAAATCAGTAAATTCATAAACCATTTGTGTGGCTAAGTCTGCTTTGGCGTATTTTAGTGCTGTGCTGATATTTTCGATTTTATCATTATGAAGCATTTGACATAAAATTTCAGCAATTTTAATCTCTCTTAAACTTTTATCTTGCATTGTGCCTAAACCTTCAAGATAAGTCATTTTGGCAAGTTTTTCAGGTTGTAAACCATTTTGTAAATCATTTTGATAAAAAAACATTGCATCGCTAAGTCTTGCACGCAAAACTCTTTCATTTCCATGTATGATTTTTGAATAATCCTTACATACTGCATTGCTTACTACTATAAAATGATTACTTAAGCCTTTGTCGTTAAAAACCGCAAAATAGCGTTGATTTTCTCTCATTGAAGTGATGATGACTTCGCTAGGAATTTCTAAAAATTCTTCTTCAAAGCTTCCTAAAAGTGCATTAGGATATTCTGTGATAGCAACTACTTCAGCTAAAAGCTCTTCATCTTCTCCAATTTGTATATTTTTTTGACTTTCTATGAGTTTAAATTGTTCAAGTATTTTTTCTTTTCTTTTGATTGGATCAAGGATAATATAGTTTTTTTCTAGTAGTTCAAAATATTCTTTTGCATTGTTAAAATCTTTCAAATCATAACTTACACTTCTGTGAATGAAAGTTTTTTTAGCACTTTTTACCCCATAACTTTGAAAATCAACAAGTTCATCATTTAAAATGCAAGCTATAGAACGGATCGCACGAATGAATTCAAAAGAATTTGCACCCCAACGCATACTTTTGCCAAAACTAAGACTTTTTAGAAATTTTTCTACCATTTCTCCTAAAATTTCTTGACTTTGTAAACCTTTGATAGCTTTTTGATGATATAAAACTTCCTTACCTTTGATTTCTTTAAAAGCGAGTTCATTTTCACTGATCCCTGCTTTTTGCAGGAAGCTTTGTCCCGCAGGAGTTAAAACTCCATCTTTATAAGCAACATTTTTAGGTGCTCCTATAAATTCAGCAAAACTATCTTCTTGTTTGTCTGCAAAATCTTCATGAAAAAAAACTAAACGACGCGGAGTATAATAAAATTTAAAATCACTTACCAAGCGATATTCTTCTAAAACATTTTTCCATTTTTTTTCTATATTAGCTAATTCTTTTAACAAAGGAATAGCAGGTAATTCTTCTGTGCCAATTTCTATTAATAATTCACTCATAATTTACTCTTTTTAAAATTTGTTTCTAATTTTAACTAAAATTTCATTAAAAAACTTATAAATACTTTTGCAAAAAGCCTTTAAGTTCACTAGCGTTGCTAAATTCATTTTCTTTTAAATCTTTTTGATACCATTTGGCATGAAAATAAGGCAAATTGGCATTTTTAGCACATTCTTTATCTTTTTGACTATCTCCTATAAAAACGCTTGTTTTATGTGGAGCCTCGCTTTTTAAAAGCTCTAGCATCATAGGATGAGGTTTGGGTTCTATGCCTAAACTTATGCCTAAAATTTTATCAAAATAAGGAATGATATCGTGTTTTTTAAGTATACTTGAAAGTGAGCTTTGAGGGGCGTTAGTAGCAATAGCTAAAAAACAATTTTTGCTTTTTAAAAATTCTAAAAGTTCTTTCACTCCTTCAAAAAGCACCACGCTTTGTTCATAGTGTTTGACAAAATATTTTTCATAGCCTTCTTTAAAACTAGAATGATGGAAATTTTCTATATTATAAAGTTCTTTTGCCCAGTCAATATTGGGAGTATTGATGGTTTGCATAATGATTTCTCTTGAAAGTGGGGCTAGGTTTAAATCCTGCCTTATTTCATTAACTGCACAAGAAATGGCATTTGCACTATCGATTAAAGTTCCATCCATATCAAAAAATACATTAATCATTCATAATCCTTTAAATAATTTTTATGTTTTTCTTTTTTCTCACCTTGTTTTTTTTGCTTATCTAAAGCATTGGCAAGATTTAAAAGTTCACTTTTTTCTTTGGAAAAATCTAAACAAGCATTGACAAAAAATTCAAGATTTTTTGCATAGGTTGAGTTAAGATTTACTGCGAGATTTTTTTCAAAAAATTTAGCATTTTTTAACATTCTTTCTTGAAATTTAATTTTATCAAAATCTTCTTTTTTAAGCGCAGATATGGCGCCATTGAAAAATTTTTCAAGATTTCTTAGGTATTTTACACGTAAGGCTTTTTCTTCATTTTTTGTCAAAATTCTTCCTTAGGTATTTTTATGAATGCGACATTCTAGCGCTTCTTGAACTAAATTTCTAGCGATTACTTTTTCAGAGCGAATGATGCGTATATTTTCATCTATGCTTGAAAAAAGCATCTTTTTCAAAGTTCCATTTACATGAATGATAGTATCTATAGGTTTTGGATAATTAGCTAGCACTTGACATAAAATTTCAAGTTTAGCTTCATTTGTAACTGTGATAATAGCTACTGCACATTCTTCTATATTGGCAATTTTTAAGGTTTCTTCTTGAGCAGCATTGGCAAAAACGACATTTTCACCCCGACTAACTCCAAGTTCTACTAAATTTAAATCACTTTCTAAAACAAGATAAGGTACGCCTGTGTTTTTGATTTTTTGTACGACTTCTTGTCCTAAGCGTCCATAGCCAAAAACAACAAGATGATTTTTAAGCTTGATATTGCTGTCAATATTTTGCACAGCGTTGGTATTAAGTGCTATATCTTCTACAACATTGGTAATTTTTCTTATATTGTTTAAAATAAAAGGCGTGATAATCATGGTTAAAATAGAAACAACAATTAAAATTTGTGAAGTTTTGATATCAAGCATGTTTTTTGCTTGCAAAAGAGAAAAAATTGCTAGGGCGAATTCGCCAATTTGCGCTATGGCAAAAGCTGTTTTAAGCGCTACTCTTTTTTTGGTGTAAAGAAATAAAAAGCCAAAAACTATGCCAAATTTTAAAGCCATTACAAGAAGGGTTAAAACTATGATTAAAAACCAATTTTGTGCCACTACATCAAGTTGAATTTGCATGCCTACAGTTATGAAAAAAAGCCCTAAAAGCAAATCTCTAAATGGGATCAAGTCCGCTTCTATTTTGTGTTTATATTTTGTTTCTGCTATCAAAGCACCTGCTATAAAAGCACCCAAAGAATAAGAAAATCCAAAATAATTTGCTAAAAAACTTGCTCCAATAACCATAAATAAAACAGTACTAATAAAAATTTCTTGAGAAGAAGTGTGGATAATGAGTCTAAAAATTCTATCCACTAGATATTTACCTATGAAAAATAATAAAGTGATTAAAATAAGTGCTGAAATTAAAGTGGTAAAAAGGAGTTTTTCTATGTTTTGATTGTTGGATGAAAAAATATCTACAAGCAAAAGCAAAGGAATAACAGCTATATCTTGAAAAAGCAAAATTCCCAATGCTTTTCTGCCATATTGCTCATTTATATCGCCATTATCATTTAAAATTTTAAGCACCACTGCGGTTGAAGAAAGTGCTAGTGTAAAGCCTACTATGGTAGCGCTTTTATCTCCAAGTCCTAAAATTCCTATAGCAAGTAGCATAAAAACAAAGCCACAAGTAAGTATCTGCAAAGAGCCGTTTAAAAAAACTTCTTGTTTCATCGCCATTAAATGCTTAAAAGAAAATTCAAGCCCTATGGTAAACATTAAAAACACTATACCAAATTCGGCTATATGGGTGATTTCGCCTTTGCCGCTTAAATGATAAATTTCAGAAATGATTTCTCCAGCAGCTATATATCCAATGATAGTTGGAATTTCAAATTTTTTAAATATGACATTTAAAACTATAGCTATAGCAACGGTGATTAAAAAAATTTCTAAAAAATTATCCATTATTTTTTATTTTTTCTCATAAAAAATCAAATCAAAGCTATTTTTATGCTTGACAACGGCTTTGCTAGCCGCTTCTTTATCTTGTTGTTTACTTAATTCTAAGCGTAGTTCATCAATTAAATTTTCAAATTCGTGAAGTTGGTTTTTCAATTTTAAGATAACATCTACCCCAGCAAGATTGATTCCCATGTCTCTTGTTAAACGCAATATAAGTTTAATACGGTCAATATCTCTTTGAGAATAAAGTCTTATTTTGCCATCGGTTCTACTTGGTTCTATCAATCCTTCTCTTTCGTATTGCCTTAAGGTTTGTGGATGTATGCTTAAAACTTTAGCCACAACACTGATTAAATATACAGGTTCATCATAATGGTGTTCCATATTTTATTCCTTTCTTTAAGGTAATTTTTCTTTTAAGAGTTCTATAAATTTTTCATCAAGAGTATCTAAATTTGGCAAAACAACATTTAAAATCAAATACATATCCCCATAAATATCACTTTTTCTATTTTGCACTCCATAACCTTTTAAACGAATTTTTTGGTTATTTTTTGAATTAGGCGTTATGTTAATTGTCGCTTCTTCCTTGCCTTCTTTGAGTGTTTTTATATTTATTTTTCCACCAAAAAGTGCAGTTTTTAAAGAAATATCAACTTTTTGATATAAATCATCGTCTTCTCTTGTGTAAATAGGACTTTCTTCTATTTTTACAATAATGATTAAATCGCCTCTAGTTCCATTTCTGCTTTGTTTTCCTTTAGAGCGAATTCTTAGTTTCTCGCCTTCTTTTATACCGTGTGGAATTTTAAATTTAATGGTTTCGCCTTGAAAATTAAAACTATGCTCCCCGCCTTTAACAGCTTTTTCAAAAGGAATGTGAAGCTCTAGATTGCTGTCTAAATTTTCTTCTTCAAAACCTCCAAATCCTCCAAAACCACTGTTAAAGCCTTTTGAAGAAAAGCCGTTAAAACCCCCTCTTGAGCGTCCACCAAAGCCTCCTCCAAAGAGATCTTTTAAAATATCGTCTAAATTTACCCCACCAGTATTTCTTGAAAAATCATGAAAACTTTGTCCACCAAACATAGAATCGCCGTATTGGTCATACTGAGCTCGTTTTTTTTCGTCACTTAAAATTTCATAAGCAGCATTAATTTCTTTAAATTTTTCTTCCGCACCTTTTTCTTTGTTGATATCAGGATGGTATTTTCTAGCTAGGCGACGGTAAGCTTTTTTTATTTCATCTGCACTAGCGTTTTTGCTAACTCCAAGAGTTTCGTATAAACTATTCATGTTATATTTCCTTAAAAATTTTTACTTGATTATATAAAGGATTAAATTATAACATAAACTTTAGCCTAAGTCAATCAAGTTTTATAAATTTTTATCACTCAAGGTTTTATTTACAATTTTGTAAATTTTCAGTTTTATACTATGAAGACAGTAAAATATTTTACGAGATAATTTATCTTTAAGAACAAAAGGAAATGAAATGAAAAAGATTTTTTTATCATTAAGTTTAGCGAGTGCTTTATTTGCCGCAAGTATTAATTTTAACGAATCAACTACAACGGCTAATCGTGTAAATCCTGCTGCTGGAAATGTAGTGCTTTCTTATCATGATTCTATTAAAGATGCAAAAAAATCAGTGGTTAATATTTCTACCTCAAAAACTATTACAAGAGCGAATCGTCCAAGTCCTTTGGATGATTTTTTTAATGATCCTTATTTTAAACAATTTTTTGATTTTGATTTTCCTCAAAGAAAAGGAAAAAATGATAAAGAAGTAGTGAGTTCTTTGGGATCAGGGGTGATTATTTCAAAAGATGGCTATATAGTAACAAATAATCACGTTGTAGATGATGCTGATACGATTACAGTAAATTTACCAGGAAGTGATACAGAATATAAAGCAAAACTTATAGGTAAAGATCCAAAAACAGATTTGGCTGTTATAAAAATAGAGGCTAATAATCTTTCAGCTATTACTTTCACAAATTCTGATGATTTAATGGAAGGAGATGTTGTTTTTGCACTTGGAAATCCTTTTGGAGTCGGTTTTAGTGTTACAAGTGGGATAATATCTGCTTTAAATAAAGACAATATAGGTTTAAATCAATATGAAAATTTTATACAAACAGATGCTTCTATCAATCCAGGAAATTCAGGTGGAGCTTTGGTGGATAGTCGTGGATATTTAGTAGGTATTAATTCAGCTATTCTTTCTCGCGGAGGTGGAAACAACGGCATAGGTTTTGCTATACCTTCAAATATGGTTAAAGATATAGCTAAAAAACTTATTGAAAAAGGCAAGATTGATAGAGGATTTTTAGGTGTGACTATTTCAGCTTTGCAAGGTGATACTAAAAAAGCTTACAAAAATCAAGAAGGAGCTTTAATTACTGATGTTCAAAAAGGTTCAAGTGCTGATGAAGCAGGGCTTAAGCGTGGAGATTTAGTTACTAAAGTTAATGATAAGGTTATAAAAAGTCCTATTGATCTTAAAAATTATATAGGAACTTTAGAGATTGGTCAAAAAATTTCATTAAGTTACGAAAGAGATGGAGAAAATAAGCAAGCAAGTTTTACTCTTAAAGGTGAAAAAGAAAATCCTAAAGGCGTACAAAGCGATTTGATTGATGGTTTGAGTTTGAGAAATTTAGATCCAAGACTTAAGGATCGTTTGCAAATTCCAAAAGATGTTAATGGTGTTTTGGTTGATAGTGTTAAAGAAAAGAGCAAAGGAAAAAATTCTGGTTTCCAAGAGGGTGATATTATCATAGGTGTTGGACAAAGTGAAATTAAAAATTTAAAAGATTTAGAACAAGCCTTAAAACAAGTTAGTAAAAAAGAATTTACTAAAGTTTGGGTATACCGCAATGGTTTTGCGACTTTGCTTGTGCTTAAATAAAAATAAAGGAAGGATTTTCCTTTCGTTATAAATTTTAGTTTAAAATTAAAATTAAGTTTAAAATAAAGGAAAACTATGACAAATATTCTTATGATAGAAGACGATTTAGAATTAGCAGAAATTACAGCTGAATATTTGGAAAAATTTGATATGAAAGTTGATATAGCTCATGAGCCTTATATAGGTCTTTCTAAGCTCGCATTAAAAGAGTATCAGCTTATCATTTTAGACCTTTCTTTGCCAGGGCTTGATGGGCTTGAAGTGTGTGAAGAAATTCGTAAAAAGTATGATACGCCTATTATTATTTCAAGTGCAAGACATGATATTACAGATAAGGTTAATGCTTTAGAGCTTGGAGCAGATGATTACCTACCAAAACCTTATAATCCAAAAGAATTACAAGCACGTATTAAAAGTCATTTAAGACGTATTTCAAATACAAAAAGCGCCATAGCAAAAAGTGTAAAAGATCTTGTTTATGATCAATATAAGCATATTATTACCATGAAAGGACAAGAGCTTACTTTAACTAATGCTGAATTTGATATTTTAAGCTATTTGATTAAAAAAGAGGGTGGAGTGGTAAGTCGTGAAGAGCTTGTTTATAATTGTTCTTCTATTAGTGAGGATTCTAGCAATAAAAGTATAGACGTTATTATTAGTAGAATTCGTCAAAAGATGGGAGATGATCCAAAAACTCCAAAATATATTCACTCTATACGTGGAATAGGTTATAAGCTTACTCAATGAATAAATCTTCGATTTTTTATACTATAACTTTTATTTTTATTTTTGCTGGGGTTAGTGTTATACTAGGCTTTTTGTGGCTTATAGAATACGATCAGCAAAATTATACTAGAGAATTAAATACAAAATATTCTTTAATAGCTAATGCAAGACTCTTAAATTTTGCAGGAGTTATCAGCGAAAAAGAATTTGAAGAGCAGACAAAAAATTATAATAAAATGGATGAGATAACAGAAGCAAAGCAGATCCGTAAAATTCTTTTTAGAGGTGATGTTTTAGCTAGGGTTGAGGTTAATAATGGCTTAATCGAGATTATTTCTTATAATAGACAGGTGTATTTAAATATTATTTATGATGGAAAGGTTTATCTTTATAAAGATCAAGATTATCAAACCTATAGGTATTTTATTATCAAAGCTATAGCTGTAGCTATGATTTGTATTCTTGTATTGCTTTATATTTATATATTTAAAAAATTAAAACCACTCAAAAGACTTAAAAAACAAATTGATAAATTTGCCCAAGGAAAGCTTAGTGATATAGAAGATGTAAGCACTGGGGTGGATGAAATTTCACAAGTAAGTGAAGCTTTTTATCAAGCCATTGTTCAAATTCGAAAGCTAAACCAATCTCGTCAGTTTTTTTTAAGAAATATTATGCATGAACTCAAAACTCCTATTACTAAAGGGCTCTTAACGTTAGAAATGATAGAAGATAATAAATATAAAGAGCGCTTAAATGGGGTTTTTACTAGACTTGAAATTTTAATTAATGAATTCGCTGCTATTGAGCAAATTACTTCAGGGGCTGCTTTTATAAATAGAAAAAAATACAATATTTTAGATGTTTTAGATGAAGCCAAAGAAATTGCAATGCGAGATGATAGCAATATACGTATTTTTATGGAAGAAAGTTTTTTTGTAAATGTGGATTTTAAACTTTTTACTACAGCGATTAAAAATATGATAGATAATGGTATTAAACATTCTGAAGATGGGTTTGTGCAAATTGATATTATAGACGATTATATTTGTTTTAAAAATCGTGGTCCTGAGCTTAACAATACTTTAGAATATTATACTCAAGCTTTTACTCAAGGATCAAAACAAAAATCAAGTTTTGGATTAGGGCTTTATATTGTAAATACTATTTTAGAAACACATGGAATGAAGCTTGATTATTTATATGAAGATGGGGTAAATTTGTTTTATTTTAGAAATTTAAAAAGTGTTATTGTTAAGGAGTAAATTAATTTTTTGTATAAAAAATGCATTTTTGTGTAAAAACCCTTGACAAAGTTTTTTAATTTCACTATAATTACATTTTACTTTTAAATATTCCGGATTAGCTCAGCGGTAGAGTAGTCGGCTGTTAACCGATTGGTCGTAGGTTCGAATCCTACATCCGGAGCCACTTTTTAACTCCATTTTTAATATTCGTAAATGTATTTTAACATAAAAAATTAATAAGTCTTTATCACAAAAAATTGTGATAAAGTTTTTATTTTGTTTGTTTAAGATTTTTGACAATTTTATCTATTTTTTTACTTGCCTTTTGATAATCCCCATCTTTAAGTTCTTCTAAAGCTTCAATAGCAAAATCAAAATCACCAAGTTCGTTATCATTAGAATCTTCTTGAAGATTTTTGACAATTTTATCTATTTTTTTACTTGCCTTTTGATAATCCCCATCTTTAAGTTCTTCTAGGGCATTAACAGCAAAAGAAAAATCTTCAACTTCATTAAGATAAGCTTCTATAGCTTCTTTTACTATAGCTGATTTTGGCTTAGAAAGATTTTTACTTAAATTATCCAAACGCTCCTTAAGCTCTAAAGGCATTCTAAAAGAATAAGTTTTTACATTGTGTTTCATTTTATCCTCCTTAAGAATGTTTTTTGTAAAATTTTATAATTTGCTTACAAGTTTTGCAGGTAAATTTGTGACCTTGTAGTTCTATTTTTTGATGAATATTATAAGGAACATCGTGAATTTTACCAGGACAATTACAGGTATAAAGATAAAATTGTGGATGCTCATTATCTTCATCTTCTGCTGCTTCAAAGCTAATATCACTGCCATCATCTGTAGACAAAGAAGAACTTCTCCATTTTTCAACTTTCATGTCTTCGTATAGTATGTGTTCTAAAAGCCACTTTTTAGCCACTATATAAAGTTTTTCTTTAAGATCATTGGTTGATTTGATATCTTTGATTAAATTAATCATGGTTTGGATGATTTCTTTATGTATTTTTCGATGTTCTTCTAAATTTGGATAGCCTATTAGCTGCATGTATTTTTCTTCATCATTAAAGTGATCTTTCATATAATTAAAAAATTCAGCCAAAAGTTCTTTGACTTCATTTTTACTTACAGATCTATCTGATACAACTTCAACTTTTGCAGCAAGTTCAAAAAGCTTTTTATGTTGCTCGTCAATTTTAGCATTGTGCACACTATAGCTATTATCCCATTTTGGAAGCATTTTAACTCCTTAAGGAAAAATTTATTTATATAAAAGGATTATAGATAAAAATAAATTAAATAAAAATGAAATTTTATTAAATAATTGATAAGAATTTTGATACAATGATATATATTTTAAGAGATTTGAAGTTAGAAAGATTTAAATTATGGCTGTTAAAATTTTACTTTTAGAAGATGATTTGAGTTTGAGTGAGATCATTGAAGAGTTTTTAAATGATGAAGGATATGAAGTATTTTTATGCAATAATGCGCAAGAAGCTTTAGATATAGCTTATGAAAGATATTTTGATCTTTGGATTTTAGATGTAAAAGTTCCTTTAGGAGATGGATTTTCATTGCTTAAAGAATTAAGAAAAAGCGGAAAGCAAACCCCAGCAATTTTCATGACTTCTTTAAACACAACAAACGATTTAAAACAAGGTTTTGATGCAGGTTGTGACGATTATATAAAAAAACCTTTTGAACTTGCTGAGCTATCTATTAGGGTTAAAGCTTTGCTTAAAAGAGCTTTTTCACATAAAAATGAAGATTTTGAAGATTTAGGGGATGGATTTAGATTTGAATTTACTACACAAATTCTTTACTATAATAATAAAGCCTTGACTTTACCGAGTAAAGAAATTAAGCTTTTGTCTTTATTACTTAAAAATAAAAACAACTTTTTAAGCACAGAGAGAATTTTTGAAGAACTCTGGGATTATGATGAGGAGCCTAGTGAGCTAAGTTTAAGGGCTTATGTGAAAAATTTACGTAAAATTTTAGGAAAAGAAAAAATTATAAATCAAAGAGGCAGGGGATATTGCTATGGCTAAAAAAGTCATTAGGCAAATTTTATTAATCTATCTAACAACTACAGGTATTTTTTTAACTATTTTTTTTGCATTATGGTATCAAAAATTATATGAAGAATTAGTTGTTTTAAAGGGTGCCACTTTGAGAGAAAATCATAGAAATATTGTTATAAGCATCTTAAATTCTCGTTTTACCCCTATAGATATAAGTGCAAAAAATATTGCTCAAAGCACAGCATTAAAATTTGCTATATTTGATACTAAAAAGATTGTTTTTAGTAATATAGATTTTGATTTAAGAAAGGCAAAGATAGAGCTTAAAGGTAGAGGTATTTGTGATAATAAGGTTTTTTTTCTTGCTCCTATGAGTGCAGATCATTATTTTTTAAGACATGCTAGCAATGAAGAAGTAAATACTAACGATGGTTTGCAAATTTTAATACAGGGTGAAGATGTTGGTAAAGATCTTTTTTGGATTAGAACGAAAGTTTTTGGTTTTGCTATTATGGCTTTTTTCATATTGGGCTTAATATCTTATATTCTAGTAAAAATTGCTCTAAAGCCTTTAGAGGATAAAATCAGCACACTAAATCGTTTTATTAAAGATTCAACTCATGAACTCAATACCCCATTAAGTATTATTTTGATGAGTATAGAACAACTTGATCATCAAAATTTAGGAGATAATGCTAAATTTACAAGGATTAAGCTTGCTGCAAAAAGTTTGTCTCAAGTGTATTCTGATCTTGTTTTTTATAATTTTCCTAATACCTTAGAAACAGAAAAACAAAAATTTGATTTAAGAATGCTACTTGAAGAAAGATTGGAATATTTTAAAGTATTTTTTGAGCAAAAAAAAATTACACTAAAGCTTGATTTAAATCAAGCAAATATTTTTGCCTCTAAAAATCAAATTTCTAAATTGATTGATAATCTTATAAGCAATGCTATTAAATACAATAAAAAAGGTGGAGTAATTTCTATAATTTTGAAAGCCAATTTTTTAAGTATTGCGGATACAGGTTGTGGAATTTCAAAGTCAAATTTAAATCAAATTTTTGATAGATATACAAGATTTAATACCGATCAAGGAGGATTTGGTATAGGGCTTTCTTTGGTAAAAAAAGTTTGTGATGATAATGATATTAAGATTATTTGCGAATCTGTAGAAAATCAAGGGAGTGTTTTTAAATTAAATTGGTAATCAGCAAGAATTTTTCTTGCTGATTAGAGGTTAGAGCAGATATTACATCATTCCGCCCATACCACCCATTCCTCCCATACCGCTCATATCTGGCATAGCAGGTTTATCTTCTTTAATTTCACTAATTGTTGCTTCTGTGGTTAAAAGCATACTAGCTACAGAAACTGCGTTAAGTAAAGCTACTCTTTCTACTTTAACAGGGTCGATAATTCCACTTTCAAGCATATTGACATATTCACCTTTTGCAGCATCAAATCCTGTGTTTTCATCTTTAGCATTTTCTACACTATTTACAACCACACCTGCATCAAATCCTGCATTTTCAGCAATTTGTCTTAAAGGTGCTCTTAAAGCTCTTTCAACGATAGCTGCACCAATTGCTTCATCACCTTTTAAATCAAGTTTGATTTTAGCTTTTGCTTTGATAAGTGCTGCACCACCACCGATTACTATACCTTCTTCCACTGCTGCTTTGGTAGCACTTAAAGCATCATCAACGCGATCTTTTTTCTCTTTCATTTCAGTTTCAGTTGCTGCGCCTACTTTAATAACTGCAACACCGCCACTTAATTTTGCAAGTCTTTCTTGCAATTTTTCTCTGTCATAATCTGAAGTTGTTTCAGCAATTTGTGCTTTGATTTGATTTACTCTTGCATCGATATTTGCTTTTTCACCTGCGCCATTTACTATGGTTGTATTGTCTTTATCGATAATTACGCTAGAAGCTTGTCCAAGATCTTGTATGGTCGCACTTTCAAGAGTTCTTCCAAGTTCTTCAGAAATCACTTCTCCGCCTGTTAAAATTGCTATATCTTCAAGCATAGCTTTCCTTCTATCGCCAAAACCTGGAGCTTTTACGGCTGAAATATTAAGAACACCGCGAAGTTTATTTACAACTAAAGTTGCAAGCGCTTCACCTTCAATATCTTCAGCGATAATTAAAAGTGGTTTGCCTGTTTTTTGAATTTGTTCTAAAACCGGTAATAAATCTTTTAAATTTGCAATTTTTTTATCAAAAAGCAGGATATAAGGGCTTGAAAGCTCTACGGTCATTTTTTCTGCATTAGTGATAAAATAAGGGCTTAAATAACCTCTGTCAAATTGCATACCTTCAACTACATTTAATTCATCATTGATTGATTTTGCCTCTTCAACAGTGATAACACCATCTTTGCCCACTTTTTCCATAGCATCAGCGATTAAATTTCCGATTTTTTCATCAGAGTTGGCTGAGATTGTAGCAACTTGTGCAATTTCTTTTTTATCTTTTACTTCGCGAGAAAGTTTTTTAAGTTCGCCTACTATAGCTTCGCAAGCCTTATCCATACCGCGTTTTACTTCAATAGGATTTGCGCCTGCTGTGATATTTCTTAAACCTTCTTTGAAAATTGCATGAGCTAAAACCGTTGCAGTAGTTGTTCCATCCCCTGCTTGATCAGCTGTTTTGCTTGCTACTTCTCTTACAAGTGAAGCACCCATATTTTCAAGACTGTCTTTAAGTTCTACTTCTTTAGCAACACTTACGCCATCTTTAGTAATGCTTGGAGCACCAAAGCTTTTTTGTATTAAAACATTGCGTCCTCTTGGCCCCATAGTTACTTTTACCGCGTCATTAAGTTTTTTAACGCCCTCATAAAGTTTATTTCTTGCTTCATCTGAAAAAATAATTTCTTTTGCCATTTTTTATCCTTTTTATAAATTATTTTAAAATTCCTAAGATATCATCTAAATTTAAAACTAAATATTCATTATTATCAAGTTTAATTTCTGTTCCACCGTATTTAGCAAACACGATTTTATCACCATTTGCAATATCAGTGATTTCTTTACTTGCTGCCACTACTTCACCCATTAAAGGCTTTTCTTTAGCATTATCTGGTATAATTATGCCTGAGGCTGTTGTTTTGGTTTCTTCAACGCGTTTAACTAGAACACGCTTTCCTAAAGGTTGAAAATTCATTTTTGTCCATCCTTAAAAATATTGATTTTAGCACTCTTTTATTTAGAGTGATAAAATCATACTATAAAAAATGAATTTTGTCAATACTTTAAATTAAAATATTTATAAAAGTTTAGTTTTATAGACTAAAGTTATTTTATAAAATAAACTAAAGGATAAAAATGAAAAAGATTTTTTATGGAGTTATAGCTTTTGTTGTTGTGCTTTTAATTGCTATTTATACCATACTTTTCACAAGTTTTGGTAATAATATAGTGGCAAATATAGCACAAAAAAAAATCAAAGAAAGTGCGAGATTAGATGTAAATATCACGCATTTTAATTTACGTTTTTCAAGTCTTGAACTGCAAGCAAATATCGCAAATATGGCAGATTTTAATCTTAAGGGAGCTTTGAGTCCTTTTAAGCTTGGATTTGATCTTGACTATCTTATTTCTTTAAATCAAAATTATGCTAAAAATTTAGGTTTAAATTTAAATCAAAACCTTTCTTTTGGCGGTAAGATTCAAGGTAAAGCAAGTGATTTTACTTTAGATGGAAAAGGTTATTTATTAGGTTCAAATGTACTTTTAAATGCAAGAATGTATAATTACAATCCTATTGCTTTAAATTTAGATGCGCAAAATCTTAAGGTAGAAGAAATACTTCATCTTTTATCTTACCCTAGTTACGCTAAAGGTTTTTTAAATGCTCAAGCAAAAATTTCAGCACAGGATTTAAAACCTGATGGAAATATTATCATAAAACTTGATACAAGTTATATAAACTATGAGGCGATAAAAAAAGATTTTTCTTTAGACTTGCCTTTAAATTCTAATCCTAAAGCAGAAATTTTGGCCAATGTTAAAGAAGATAAGATTTATGCTGTAAGTAAAATTTACAATGATTATCTTAACTTACAAACCCAAAAAACTCTTTATGATATTAGCAAGAATGCTTTAAGTACTGATTTTAATTTAAGTATTCCTTCTCTTGCAAAGCTTGAAAAACTTACAAAAACTAGACTAAATGGTAGTTTGGGTGTGATAGGTCAAACAAGTGTTGTAAATAATGCCTTATCAAGTTTAAATGCTCAAGTTATCGGACTTGGTGGAGAGGTAAAGGCAAGTTTGAAAAATAATAAAATTTTTGCAGATATTAATGAAGCAAGTTTGGAAAAATTATTAGCTCTTGCAGGATATGGAGCTTTGGTTTCTGGAAATTTAAATGCTAAGCTTCTAAATGCGGATTTAGATTTTTCTAATTTCGATCTTGAAGCAAAAATAAACAATGCAAAGATTAACACCAATGAGCTTAAAAAAATAGCCAAAATAGAACTTCCAAATACAATTTTTAGTCTTGATACTAAAGCAAATGCAAAAAATAGCAATATTTCTTACAATGCTTTACTTGCTTCAAATTTGCTTAATATTAAAAAACTTCAAGGAACTTATAATTTAAAAAATAGTGAGTTAAATACAGATTTAAATGCTTTTATTGATGACTTGTCTCAGTTTAGTACTATAGCAGGACAAAAATTACAAGGTAAGGCAGATCTTACTGCAAAAGCTCATATTATAGGCACTCAAATACAAAATTTAAATGCAAATGCAAATTTGGCAGATGGTGTAATCAAGGCTGATTCAAATGGTAAAAAACTTGATTTAAACATTGATAAACTTGATTTATCTAAACTTTTTGTTATAGCAGGTATGCCAAATTATGCCAGTGGAATTGTTAATGCAAAAGTTAATTTAGATAATATCGATTTTAACAACCTTAATGGTAAAGCAAATTTAGAAGCTAAAGGTATTTTAAATGTTACAACTTTAAGTAACATTTTAAATAAAAATTTTCCAAACAATACAAGTTATGATTTAAATACCAAAATTAATTTTAAAAATAATATCGCTCAATTTGATTCCGTTTTAAATTCATCTTTAGCTGATCTTACAAAACTACAAGGAAGTTTTGATATAGGCAAAATGCTTTTAAATTCGGATTTTAGTCTAAAGATAAATGATTTTTCAAAACTAGGCTTTTTGTTGGATAGAAAACTTAAAGGTAAGGCAGAATTTAATGGAAAGGTAGGTTTTGATAAGAGTTTAAATTTTGTTGTAAATAGTCCAAATTTATTTGAAGGGAAGCTTCAAAGCACACTTAAAAATAACCTTTTGCTTGCTGATTTAAATGGAGTGGATTTAAGTAGTCTAGCTCAAAGTTTGGACTTTATGGATGTTTATCAAGGCAAGGCAGATGTGAAGGCAAATTACAATCTTTTAAGCGAAGAAGGCGAGGTTAATTTGGACATGAAAGAGGGTAAATTAAAACCAAATCTTATTACCAATGCTTTAAAAATTTTAATGCTAAAAGATATTACAAATGATGTTTATCGCACTGTTAATGCTAAAGCTTTGATTAAAAAAGAAAATATCAAACTTGATCTTAATATGCAAGCGGATCGTTCTTATATTTTAGTACAATCAGGAGCTTTAAATTCTAAAAGCGGGGCTTTAAATTTGCCTTTTGATATTAAACTCGATAGAGCCAATTTTAAAGGAAGCATTACAGGAACTACGGAAAACCCTAAAGTAAATTTAAATGCAGGAAGTGTGTTAAATTCTATTAAAAATGTAGTAGGTGGTGGTGTGAGTGATGGTGCTAAAAGTACAGGCGATAAAGTAGATAAAGCGGTAAATAAATTATTAAATAAGATTTTTTAAGGTAAAAAATGTTTAATGGACTCATAAGAGAAATTGCTAAAGTTCAATCTTATCAAAACAATACTTTAAGTTTAAAAGCAAAATATCGCCCAAATCTTGGCGATAGTATAGCTGTGAATGGAGCTTGTTTGAGTGTGACAAAACTTTATGAGGGAGGTTTTGAAGTGGAGCTTTCTCGTGAAAGTCGCACTCATATAGCTATAGAAAATTTAAAAGATAAAGTTCATATAGAATCTGCTTTAAGATACGGTGATAGAATTGATGGACATCTTATGCAAGGACATATTGATTTTATTGGCACACTTGAAAAAATTCAAAAAGATGAAAATGGAGTAGATTTTCATATATCTTTACCTAAAGAAGCTATGAAATTTATAGCAGAAAAAGGAAGTATAGGCGTTGATGGAGTAAGTCTTACTATCAATGAAATTTTAAAAAATGGTATCAGGCTTACTATTATTCCTATTACCTTTAAAGAAACGCTTTTTAAAGACTATCAAGTAGGTAGAAAAATCAACATAGAAAGTGATTTGCTTGCTCGTTATATTTATGCACAATTACAAGGTAAAAACAAAGGATTGTCATGGGAAGAAGTGGAAAGAATTTCTTATCTTTATTAGAAAATGATAAAGTCGGTATTTTTTGCGCTTTTGATAAGGATTATAATGTTTTTAGAGCTAAAATTTATAATGAGAATTTATTTTCTCATTTAGGTTTTAAAGACATTGAAAAATGTGTTTTTATGGATCAAATTCACTCCCATAAAGTTATTATTTATGATAAAAATTTAAAAAATCTCAGTTGTGATGGACTTATAAGCAAGGAAAAAAATACTGCTCTTTGTGTTTTAAGTGCGGATTGTTTGCCTTTAATTTTATATCATGAAAGTGGTATTATAGCAGCTTTGCATTCAGGTAGAAAAGGAAGCTTTGAAAATATCCTAAAAGAATGCGTTGATCAAATTGCTATGCAAAATTCACATTTAGATAAAAATAAATTTCATCTTTTTATCCTGCCTGGAATTTGTGCTAAAAATTATGAAATAGATGGAGAAATTTTAGAATTTGCTAAAAAAGAATTTAAAGAATTTGTTCAAGACGATAAACTTGATTTAAAAGCTTTAGTAAAATTTCAAGCGCAAAATTTAGGCATTGAAAATATTAAAGATTGTGGAATTTGTAGCTTTGATGATGAGAGTTTTTTTTCTTATCGTCGAGATAAAACGACTAAGCGTTTTGTGAGTGTGGTTTATTTAAAGGATTAAAATGTACGAAAGAAAAGATTTAAGAGTGTTAAAAATCATTCAAAAAGCTAGAGAATTTGGCGATGGGGATTTGCTAAATGAAGCTTTGGTGAAACAATTGATTGATGCAGATTTTTGTGAAATTAATGAAAAAGAAAAAGAAGAGCTTGCAACTCTTCTAAATTCTTTAATCAATGCGAAAGATAAAGCGTTATTGAGTAATTAAAATTCTATATAGTTTTCAAAATCTTCTTCTTTTGGAGGATTAGGTTGATTTGAAGCTAGGGCTTCTTTAACAACCTGGTCGTATCCAGCTATGATATGCTTAAAATTCTCTTTCGCTTTTCCACTAAGTTCTGATTTGGTGATTTTTACAACAGATGCAGGATTTATAGCTCTATTATTTAAATATACTCCAAAATGCAAATGAGGACCTGTGCTCATACCTGTTGAACCAACATATGCAATTACTTGTCCTTGATTTACCTTTTGTCCGTTTTTAATTTTTGCAAAACGACTAAGATGAGCATATAAAGTCATATAACCTGAGTCATGCTTGATTTGAATTACATTTCCATAACCACCTTTTGTGCCTATAAAGGTTACTACTCCTTTGCCAGCACTTTTCACAGGAGTTCCGGTAGGTGCAGCATAGTCTATACCAAGATGGGCGCGATAGCGTTTTAATATAGGATGATATCTTGCTGTTGTAAAAGGAGAAGAAATTCTAGTGTAATTCACAGGTTTTGTAAGTAAAAAAGATTCCAATTCTTTGCCATCACGATCATAGAATATATCATTATAAGAAAAGACTTCTCTTGCGCTTTTATTGATTTCTACCATTGCCATTTTTATATTTATATCACCCCAAAGTTTACCCATGCGTCTTTTTTGTTCATAATATAGGGTTACTTCATCACCTTTTTGGATATTGTGAAAATTTATACTTCCTCGAAAAGCACGAACCATAGCACGAGCTAAAGTGCTGCTACCACTTTCTTCATAGACATCTTGATAAGCAGAGCTTTTAATGGTTAAATGTAAAATTCTATCTTCTTTTTGATAAGATACAGGAGTAAAAGCAAGAGTGTATTGTCCACCTTTATCTTTATAGATATGAATTTGTAAATCATCACTAATTGGAATTAAAACTTGTTCTATGTTGTTGTTTTCATCTTTTAAAACTTGATATTTTATTTTGTAGGCTATATCAGAAGCAAGCTCTTGATCTTCTCTATCAAGTCCATAATAAAGCGACATAGGTATGGAATTTCTTTGTAAGAATTTAAGTAAGGTATCTCCATTATCCCAAGTTAGCTCTTCAACACTTAAAGCTGCAAAACTTTGAATAACAAAAATAAATAAAAGTAATAATTTTTTCATGAGATAACCTTAATTTTTAAAAGAATTTTGAAATTTTGAAAGCTATATTTTACTTTATTTTTCTTACAATTGCTTAACAAAAAAGGATTATAATTCTATAAATTTTTATTTAAGGAGTAAATTTGTTTAAAACTATAGTGTGTTTTTTAGCTTTAAACCTTAGCCTCTTTGCGGTTGGATTTGATTTAAAACCTATAAAAAGTAAACTTGTAAAAGTTGATGATATTTATGGCTATATTAAAGATAGTGATGATATAAAACTTTATTCAAGTGGTGTAGTAGTGCAACATTTTAGCAATTCGCAAAGTATCATCGCTAGAGCAAGTGTTATAGATAAAAAAAATGGTTTGGCAAAATTAGAATTTAGTGTTTTTTCAGCTCTTAAGCAAGATGCTTTGCCTTTACCAAATGTTTTACCTAAAGTAGGTGATGAGGTTGTTTTAAATTTTCTTTATGATAGAGGATTGGTAATTGCTCCTGATGAACAAACTTATAATGAACTTGTTAGAGAATTTCCGCAGATATATTTTACCCATATTGACATTTTTGGAGCACAATTAATTAGAACGGCCACTCTTTCTCCTAAGCGTTCAGATTTTAGGCAATTTTGTGATGATAATGCGGTTGGCATTTTGGTTGTGGCTTTGGAAAATCAAGCAGAAGTTGTGGATTGTCAAGATTTTAATAAGCTTTATGAAGTGCCTATAAGCAAGCCAACTAGCGTTCAGGTTCCTTTTTATTCTCGTATAGGTGGATATAAAAGTAATTTTTTTGATTTTAACTCTCAAGAAATAGGAAATTATTATAGGTATTATGATGCTTTGATTAATCTTCCTAAGGTGCAATAAACATGAAAAAAGAATTTGAACAATATTTTAAACGATTTTTAGGAGAAGAAAACGCTTATTTTGATGAAATTCACAAAAGAGCTTATAGCTATGATGCGACAAAAAAACATTATTTACCCGATGGGGTTCTTTTTCCAAGACATGAAGAAGATATTGCTCAAATTTTAAAATTTTGCAATGAAAATAATATCATAGTCATACCACGAGGCTCAGGATCTGGTTTTACAGGAGGAGCTTTAGCTGTTAATGGCGGGGTGGTGCTTGCTTTTGAAAAGCATATGAATAAAATTTTGGAAATTGATCTTGAAAATTTAGTGGCTGTTGTGCAACCTGGGGTTATTAATATACATTTACAAAAAGAAGTGGCTAAATACGGACTTTTTTACCCGCCTGACCCTGCTAGCATGGAGTATTCTAGCTTAGGGGGTAATGTAAGCGAAAATGCTGGGGGAATGAGAGCTGCAAAATATGGCATTACAAAAGATTATGTGATGGCTTTAAGGGCTGTTTTGCCTAGCGGAGAAATCATTCGTGCAGGAAAACGCACTATTAAAGATGTGGCAGGTTATAATTTGGCAGGAATTTTAATCGCTAGTGAAGGTTCTTTGGCAGTTTTAAGTGAGCTTACTTTAAAATTAATGCCTTTACCTAAATTCAAAAAAACCGCTTTTGCTATTTTTCCAAGTATAAAAAGTGCTATGAATGCGGTTTACAAAAGTCTTGCTAGCGGCGTAAGTCCTGTATCTATGGAATTTTTAGACAATCTTAGCATTAGAGCGGTTGAGAGTAAATTTAATAAAGGTTTGCCTATAGAAGCTGGCGCTATTTTGATTGCTGATGTGGATGGTAATGTTAAAGAAGCTATTGATGAGGATTTAAGAAATTTAGAACATTATTTTTTAGAAGCTGGAGCTAGTGAATTTAAAATAGCAAAAGACGAACAAGAAGCCGCAGATATTTGGTTTGCTAGAAGAAATTGTTCTCAAAGCATTTCCATGTATGGAACTTTAAAACTTAATGAAGATATTACAGTTCCGCGTTCTAAACTACCTGCCTTGCTTGAAGGTATAGATGAGATTTCTAAAAGATATGGTTTTAAAATTCCTTGTTTTGGGCATACAGGGGATGGAAATGTGCATACTAATGTGATGGTTCCTGATAAAAATGATCAAGAGCAAGTGAAAAAAGGCTATGAAGCTGTGGAAGAGATTTTTAAATTAACAGTGAAACTTGGAGGAACTTTAAGCGGAGAGCATGGTATCGGACTCTCTAAAGCACCTTTTATGAATTTAGCTTTTTCTGAAGCCGAAATGAATTTAATGAGAAATATTAAAAAAGCTTTTGATCCAAATAATATACTAAATCCTTTTAAAATGGGACTTTAGAAGGTGAAAAATTTTTTTACTATTTTGCTAAATTTGCGTGATAAGGAAATTTTAAATTATGCAGCAGCGCTTAGTTTTTATACTGTATTATCTTTAATACCTATTTTATTTGTATGTTTTTCTGTTTTTACGCAAATTTCTAGTTTTAAAGCTTATTATGAAAAAGCAAAGCAAGTAATTTTTGCTTTTTTAATACCAACGCAACAAGATGTTGTTGCTACTTACATCGATACTTTTTTAAAAAATAGTGTAAATTTGGGTATTGTAGGTCTTATTGCTATGGCATTTACTTCTTTAGCTTTTTTTTCAGGCTATGATTTTGTAATCAATCGTATTACTAAAAATGAACCTAAAGGACTTTGGCAAAGCATTAGTTCTTATTGGACTCTTTTAACTCTTGTTCCTTTGGGGCTTGGGCTTAGTTTTTATATTTCAGGTTTTATCCAACAAGCTTTAGATGATTATAAAATAGGGTTTAATTTTTTTGAAATTTTACCCTTTGTAATTATTTGGGGTTTATTTTTTATATCTTATTCAAGTTCTGTTCATAAGGGAACTCTTAAAAGTTTAGCTTTAGTATCTTTTGGAGCGGGTGCTATTTGGTATATAGGAAAAAATTTATTTGTATATTATGTGGTATATAATAAAACATACGCTAGTGTTTATGGATCTTTTTCTACTATTTTATTCTTTTTTATTTGGATTTATATTTCTTGGATTATTTATCTTTTTGGGCTTAAACTCTATTATTTTCTAAATTACAATCATAATGAAGGGAATAAAATTCGCAAAAATACAAAGAAAAGCTAGATATTTAAATCGTACAGAGATTAAAGAAGCAATAAGATAACTTATAAAAATCCAAAATGGGATATGGATATTAGTTCCATAAATTTTAAATTTAAAAAATTCATCTAAGATAAAATTGAGCAAATCTCCATAGTTTATAAGATGCAAAAATAATACTAAAGGATAAAATATTACAAAAATTCCACTCAAAATAATACCTAAAATTTGTTGGTAGCTTATAAGTGGAAAAAAATAAAGCACAGGTAAAACCATAGCAAAAAAAGTCCAAATATTAAGCAAAATAATATTTATAAGATTATTAAATTTATTTGCAAAATGATGCATTTATAAAAAAATATAAAAAACACCTAAAATAGAAAATAAAAATCCAATGCTAAATAAAAGTCTAGGGTAAAGAGAAATGCATAATAAAATACTACAAAAAAGCGTAAAGAAATTAATAATTTTTATATTTTTACACAATAGATAAAAAACCCAAAAAGCCATAATCAAGGAGCGCACAAAAGAAGGGACAAATCCTATTAAACAAGCATAAGCTAAAAGTAGTGTAAAAATTAAAATACTTAAATCTAAACGTAAATTTCTATAAGGAAAATATCTTTTTTGGAAAAAACTATAAATTGGAGCTAAAATAAAGAAAATTAAACTAAAAAGCAAGCCTATGTGATAACCGCTAATTGCTATAAGGTGTGCTATGCCGTAGTAATTTACATCGTTTCTAAGCTCTAAAGATATGGGCAGTGCAAAAAATAAAGCACCATAAAATTCTTTAATTTTTTCATTTGTATGTTGATTTAAGAAGTAAGATATAATGGGATTGTATTCTTTTTCTTTTAATTTTTTAAAATCATAAGAAGGTGCATAAAAACTTTTGCTCAGATAGTCTTTAAAGTTAATATTATGGGTGATAATTCTAAGGCTTAAAAGTTGATTCTTGCTTAAATTTAAATCCTTAAAACTTGTAGTATAAAAAGTGAAGTTTTCAGTTTGTAGCTTTAAAACCCAGTATTTTTTATTTTTTTTATTATATTTTATATATTGGTGCGTTAATAGAGCGTTACTTATAAAGTAATGTTTTTGGTTTTTAAAGTTTAAAAAATTATTATATTCTAAAAGGATATTAAAAATAAAAATAATAACAACAGATAAAAATAAATAATGAAATTCTTTAAAAGAGTAAAAAAAAGAATTCCATAGAGACATTATTTTTTGGAAAATTTACTTAAATAAAACCAAATTATTCCAGCTAAAAATAATAAAAATAAAGGAGCAGCATAAGGATATAAACTCAGTTTATCAAAAATTGCTTCAATAATATACCCAAAAGTATAAGCAGTAAAACCTAGAACAATAGCCCATGACAAACTAGCTAGAGTATTGATAATAAAAAATTTAATAAAATTATATTTTGCCATACCTGCAGCTATAGGAATGAAAGTTTTTAAACCATAAATAAATTTTTGAGTTACAAATAAAATAATTCCGTGTTGTTTTGTTTTCATCATAGCAAGGGCTAGCTTGCGTCGGTGTTTTTTAAAATAAGGCATAATATCTTTTTTATAATATTTTCCAAGTATAAAAAGCAAAGTTGAACCTATGGTATTAGCAATAAAAGCAAGAGCAATGCAAAAACTAAGATCCATTTTTCCTTGAGAACTTAAAACTCCTGCAGCTAAAATTCCAACCATTCCACCTCCTAAAGAGTAAAAGAATAAAACAATATAACCATATTTTATTAAAGTATCAATCATATCTTGCATAATAAACCTTATTTAGCGTATTCTACAGCTCTAAGTTCACGTATAACATTGACTTTAATTTCACCAGGATATTGCATTTTTTCTTGAATTTCAGCTGCTATTTCCTTAGCTAAAAGTACACTTTCATCATCATTAACAAGCTGAGCATTGGCTATGACGCGAATCTCTCTTCCGGCATTGATTGCATAGGCATTTTTAATTCCTTCTTTACTTTTAGCGATATCTTCTAGCTCACTGACTCTTTTTAAGAAAGCTTCTAACACTTCTCTTCTAGCTCCAGGTCGTGCAGCACTTAAAGTATCTGCTGCACAAACAGCTGCTGATTCTATGCTTGTAGCTTCTTCGTGTCCATGATGTGCGTAAATAGCATTGATTACTACAGGATGCTCTTTGTAGCGTTTGCAAAGTTCTGCACCTAAATCCACATGAGATCCTTCAAAATCATGGGTTAATGCTTTTCCTATATCATGTAAAATTCCCGCACGACGTGCTAAATTCTCATCTCCACCACACTCAGCAGCAATGATTCCTGCAAGGTGAGCCACTTCCAAAGAATGTGCTAAAGCGTTTTGTCCATAGCTTGCTCGGTATTTGAGTTTTCCTATGAGTTTTACAATTTCAGGGTGTATTTTATTTAAACCTAGATCCATAACTATGGTTTCGCCTTCTTCTAGAATGGCACTATCAAATTCTTTACACACTTTTTCGTGAATTTCTTCTATGCGCGCGGGTTGAATTCTGCCATCTTCAACTAAAAGTTCTATAACTTTTGTAGCAATAGCACGGCGATAAAGATTAAAACAACTTACTATAATAGCACCTGGTGTATCATCGATGATAATATCAACACCTAAAACCATTTCCAAGGTTTTAACATTGCGTCCTTCTTTACCAATGATACGTCCTTTAAGTTCATCGTTTTTAATGTTAATAACATTGATAAGTCTTTCAGCCGCAAATTCACCTGCAAAACGAGAGGTAGCTTGAGCAATGATGAAATTAGCTTTTCTTTTGGCTTCATTTTTTGCTTCTTCTTCATATTTTCTTACTATATGTGCAATTTGCTCGCGAGAATTTTCTTCTACTTTTTTAAGAATGATTGCTTTAGCTTCATTTTGTGTAAGTCCTGTAGAATGTTCTAAAATTTTTAAAACATCGTCAAGTTTTTCTTGATATTTATTTTTTAATTTATCAACATCAGATTGTAAGTCTTGAATGTGTTTTTGTGACTTACAAAGGTATTCTTTATCTTCTTTTAGTTTTTCTTCTTCTTGCTGAAGTTTTTGTTCTTTTTTAGAAAGATCATCAAATTTTTGATTAAAATCTTTTTGAATTTTGTGAGTTTTTTCTTCATATTTTTTTTTAACTTCTAATTCTGCATTAAGAATTGAATTTTTTGCATCTTTTAAAATAAGCTCTGCTTCGTATTCTATAGCTTTAGCTTTAGCTTTAGCTTGCTCTACGAAAATTTCATATTTGGCATCATTGATTTTTTTTGCAACTAAATATCCTATACCGAGTCCGACTATAGCGGCTATAAATGCGATAAGTGATTCTATCATTTTTTCTTTCTTTCTTGTAATATTTTTTATAAGGGTTTATGTATAATTTTCCTGAAATATCATGCTTTTGTGTTAGATTATTTTGACTTAAAGCATCTATACTTTGGACAAATATTATATGAGGTTTGTAATTTAAATTTTCAAAAAATCTATCATAAAAACCTTGCCCATGTCCTATTCTTTTTAAATTTTTATCGACGCCAATTACAGGCACAATAGCTAAATCAATTTTTGCTTTAAAAAAAGAATCTATAGGCTCTAAAACCCCAAACCTTTTTTTAATAAAAGGCAATCTTAATTTTACAATTTTTAAACTTTTATCTTGCATAAATGGAACAAAAAGTTTGTAATTTTTATTAAGAATATGGCGAAATTTTATTAAGTTTGGTTCATAATGCAAGGGAATAAAAATTAAAATATTTTTAGCTTTAAATAGTTTTATTATTTTAAGACATTCTTTAAATATTTTATAATCTTGTTTGAAATTTAGTTTTGAATGTTTGAAAAGGCGTATTTTTTGCAATGCCCTAAAATCTGTTTTTTCCATTAATATGCCTTTAAAAAAATATTATCTTATATATGTTATAATTTTAGCATTTTTATAAAGAAGAATAAAGGATTGATAAATAATGAAGATTAAAAAAATACTTTTACTAGTGGTAATATCTTGTTTATTTGTTGCTTGTAGCAATGATAAAGAAAAACAGCAAAATGATGTAAATTTAAGCACCGAGGCAAGTATAAATCAAAGTGATGATATGAATTTTAAACTTAATTTGATTGATGGAGGATCAATTTCAGTAAAAAAAGAAAATGCCGTTTTAAATTTCAACGATGAAGATAAGGCAACTTTGTTTGTATTTTTTACTACTTGGTGTACTCCTTGTATTGTCGAAATTCCTCATCTTAACAAACTGCAAGAAAAGTATAACAATGATTTTAATATAGTTGGAGTTTTATTAGAGGATAAGTCTAATGAGGAGATTCAAAAATTTATAGAACAACATAAAATATCTTATAAAGTCTCTAATGGTGAAAATAACTATCTTTTAGCTAAAGTTTTAGGTGGGGTAAATGGAATTCCTACCATGTTTCTTTACAACAAGCATTCTAAATTGATTAATCAGTATTTAGGGCTTATTCCTGAAGAAATGCTAGAAATCGATATACAAAAGGCTATACTTTAATGTTTAATTTTTTTAAAAAAGGACTTGCAAAAACTCTTGAAAATATTATTGGAGTTAAAGGAGAGAATAAAAAGATAACCAAAGATTTGCTTGAAGAAATTTTGCTTGAAGCAGATGTAAGTTATGAAATAGTTGAAGAGATAATTTATTATTTACCGCCTCAAAATGAAGTAAAAAAAGAAGATTTAAAGCGTGTTATGGGTTCTTATTTTCTTTATGAAAAAAAAGAAACCAATCAAGAAAAACCTTTTGTAGAGCTTATTTTAGGAGTAAATGGAGCGGGAAAAACAACAAGTATTGCCAAACTTGCTTATTTATATAAAAACCAAAATCAAAAAGTGATTTTAGGAGCGTGTGATACTTTTAGAGCAGGTGCGATTGAGCAATTAAAACTTTGGGCGCAAAAAGTGGATGTAGATATAGTTTTAACTGCACAAGGGCATGATCCTTCAGCGGTTGCTTTTGATACCATTTCTAAAGCAAAAGCAAAGGATTTTGATAGGGTTATTATCGATACAGCAGGGCGTTTGCAAAATCAAAAAAATTTAACTCATGAGCTTGAAAAAATTGTAAGAATTTCAAACAAAGCTTTAGAAGGTGCACCACATAGAAAAATTTTAGTTTTAGATGGAACACAGGGAAATGCTGGAATTTTACAAGCTAAAGCTTTTAATGAGCTTGTAAAACTTGATGGCGTGATTATCACAAAGCTTGATGGGACTGCTAAAGGGGGTGCGCTTTTTAGCATAGCAAGAGAGCTTGAACTTCCTATTTTTTACGTAGGCGTAGGTGAGCAAATGACGGATTTACAAGAATTTAATGCAAGTGCTTATTTAGATACTTTATTAGATCCTATTTTTGAATAATGGCAAAAAATAAAGCACTTTTTGAATGTCAAGCTTGTGGAAATCAACAAAGCAAATGGCTTGGAAAATGTCCTGATTGTGGAGCTTGGGATAGTTTTGTAGAATTAAAAGCTGAGCAAATTAAAGTTTTAAAAGAGCTTGCGCAAGTTAGTATGAAAACAAGTGAAGCTGTTTGTATTGAAGATGTGGAGTTAGAACATTTTGCAAGATACAGCACAGATGATAATGAGCTTGATTTGGTTTTAGGTGGAGGGCTTGTTGAAGGTTCTTTAGTGCTTATAGGTGGAAGTCCAGGTGTGGGAAAATCTACGCTTTTGTTAAAAATTGCTTCAAATTTAGCTAAACAGGGTAAAAAAGTGCTTTATGTCAGTGGCGAAGAAAGTAAAGCCCAGATTAAATTAAGAGCTGATCGTCTTGAGGCTAATACTCCGAATTTATTTTTACTTACTGAACTTTGCCTTGAAAATATTTTAGAAGAATTGCACAAAAAAGATTATAGCATTCTTATCGTTGATTCTATACAAACTCTATATTCAAATAAAATCACTTCAGCAGCAGGAAGCATCACTCAGGTGCGTGAGATTACTTTTGAACTTATGCGTGTTAGCAAGGCTTATAATATCAGTACTTTTATCATAGGGCATATTACTAAAGAAGGTGCTATAGCAGGGCCTAGGGTTCTTGAGCATATGGTAGATGTGGTGCTTTATTTTGAAGGAGATGCCACTAAAGAAATCAGACTTTTAAGAGGCTTTAAAAATCGTTTTGGTGGAACGAATGAAGTAGGTATTTTTGAGATGACTGCTAAGGGTTTGATCAGTGCAAAAGATTTAGCAAATCGTTTTTTTACTCGTGGAAAGGCTATTTCAGGAAGTGCTTTAGGTGTTGTGATGGAAGGATCTCGTGCCTTGGTTTTAGAAGTTCAAGCTTTAGTGTGTGAAAGTTCTTACCCAAAACGCAGCGCTACAGGATATGAAAAAAATCGCTTAGATATGCTTTTGGCTTTGCTTGAAAGAAAACTTGAAATTCCTTTAGGGCATTATGATGTATTTGTAAATATTAGCGGCGGAGTAAAAGTAAGTGAAACTGCGGCGGATTTGGCTGTGGTTGCAGCTATTATTTCAAGTTTTAAAAATCGCCCTTTGAGCAAAGATAGTATTTTTATAGGGGAGCTTAGTTTAAATGGAGAAATTAGAGAGGTTTTTAGCCTTGATATTCGTTTAAAAGAAGCTAAAATGCAAAAATTTAAAAATGCCATTGTTCCTTCTAAGCCTTTGGAAGATATAGGGCTTAAGTGTTTTGTTGCTAAAGAACTTTCGCAAGTTTTAGAATGGATGTAAATTTTCATTAAAATATAAGTAAGATTTTGCTAAAATTTCGAGTTTAGAATAAAATTTTTGAGGAAACCATGAAAGATTTATTTTTATTTAGCTCTTTGCTTGATGCAAGTCATACTTTTTCTTATTTTTTTCACATAGGTTTGGTAGCTTTAATTGCTGTTATAGTGGCTATGATGGCTACTCGTTCTATGCAACTTGTTCCACGCGGTATGCAAAATTTAGGCGAGGCTTTTTTAGAGGGAGTTTTATCTATGGGTAGAGACACCATGGGAAGTGAAAAAGGTGCAAGAAAATATCTTCCTTTGGTTGCAACTTTGGGGATTATAGTGTTTTTTAGCAATATTATAGGTATAATACCTGGTTTTCACGCTCCAACTGCAAGTTTAAATTTGACTTTGTCTTTGGCTATTATAGTTTTTGTATATTATCATTTTGAGGGTATTAGGGCGCAAGGTTTTGTAAAGTATTTTGCTCATTTCATGGGACCTATTAAACTTTTAGCTCCTTTGATGTTTCCTATAGAGATAGTCTCTCATCTTTCTCGTGTGGTTTCTTTGTCCTTCCGTTTGTTTGGAAATATTAAAGGTGACGATTTATTTTTGATGGTAATTTTAGCTTTAGTTCCTTATATAGCTCCACTTCCTGCTTATGTGCTTTTAACTTTTATGGCATTTTTACAAGCTTTTATTTTTATGATTTTAACTTATGTATATTTAGCGGGTGCAACTGTTGTTGAGGAAGGTCATTGATCTATATTTTAGAATTTTTCAAAGGTGCATCTTTAGCTTTAATGCTTTTGTGCACCTTTTTTCTCTTTTTTAAATTTATATCTTATTTTTATCTTGTTTTGGGGTTTATTTTTAGCCTGCTTTTATTTTTGGTTTTTATGTTGTTTATAGAAAACCATGAACTTAAAAATCAGAAAAAATAGTTGTTTTATAATTTCATAATTTTAAAATTAAACAAATACAAATCAAAGTCTAATATTTAAAGCCTTTTCTAAAAGAAAAAAAGATAAAATAAAGCATTTAAAAATTCAAGGAAATTTTATGTTTGAAGTAGTTATAGGTCTTGAAGTTCATACTCAATTAAATACTAAAACAAAAATCTTTTGTTCATGTGCAACTTCTTTTGGAGAAGCTCCAAATACCAATGTTTGTCCCACTTGTTTGGCCTTACCAGGAGCTTTGCCTGTTTTAAATGAAGAGGTTGTAAAAAAAGCTATAGCTTTTGGAAAAGCTGTCAATGCAACAATTAATAAAAAAAGTGTTTTTAATCGTAAGAATTATTTTTATCCAGATTTACCTAAGGCTTATCAAATTTCACAATTTGATATCCCTATAGTAGAAAAGGGTGAGCTTTTTATCAATGTAAAGGGTGAAAATAAACGCATAGGTATTACAAGAGCACACTTAGAAGAAGATGCAGGTAAAAATATCCACGAAAATAATTTTTCTAAAGTGGACTTAAATCGTGCAGGAACTCCTTTGCTTGAGATTGTCAGCGAACCTGAGCTTAGAAGTAGCGATGAGGCAGTAGCTTATCTTAAAAAGCTTCATTCTATCATACGCTTTTTAGACATTTCAGATGCAAATATGCAAGAAGGAAGTTTTAGATGCGATGCAAATGTTAGTATAAGACCTAAGGGTGATACAAAACTTTATACTAGGGTAGAGATTAAAAATCTTAATTCTTTTCGTTTTATCCAAAAAGCTATAGAATATGAGGTGAAAAGACAAAGTGAGGCTTGGGAAGATGGAACTTACGAACAAGAAGTAGTTCAAGAAACCAGACTTTTTGATACAACAAATTTAGTTACAAGAAGTATGCGTGGTAAAGAAGAAGCGGCAGAATATCGCTATTTTCCAGATCCTGATTTATTGCCTGTTTTATTAAAAGATGAGTTTTTGGATATTAAAATCCCTGAACTTCCTGATGAGAAGAAAGCACGCTTTATAGACGAGCTTGGTATAAAAGAAAGTGATGCTGAGGTTTTAATCAGTTCTTTAGAAATGAGTCGTTTTTTTGAAAGTCTTATTTCTCAAAATTTAAATCCTAAGCTTTGTGTAAATTGGTTAAATACTGAACTTATGGGACTTTTAAAAGGAGAATTGACTATAGAAAATTCTCCCGTAGATGCTCAAAAGCTTGGAGTTTTAATTAAACGTATAGAAGATGGCACTATCAGTGCAAAAGCGGCTAAAGATGTCTTAGCTTTTGTGTTTGAAAATACTAGCATGGAAATTGATGAGGCTATAGAAAAGCTAGGACTTAAGCAAGTAAGTGATGATTCAGCTATAGAAGCGGTAATTGAACAAATTTTAAATGCAAATGCTGATAAGGTTGCAGAGTATAAAAGCGGTAAAGACAAGCTTTTTGGATTTTTTGTGGGTCAAACAATGAAAGAGGGTAAGGGAGCTTTTAACCCTGCAAAAGTAAATGAAATTTTAAAAGCAAAGCTTGGTTGATGCGTATAGCGGTTATTGGTGCGGGAAAATGGGGCAGTGCTTTACATCTAGCCTTAAAAGAAAATCACAATTGTTTTATCAGTTCTTTGCATCAGCGTGATTTAGAAGATTTTGTTAGCATAAAAGAAGCTTTAGAATGTGAATACCTTGTTTTTGCTTTAAGTTCTCAAGGGATGCGTGCTTGGCTTAAAGAAAATTTCATCAACAAAGGACAAAAAATTTTAATTGCTTCAAAAGGCATAGAAGATCAAAGTTGTCAATTTTTAGATGAAATTTTTTTAGATTTTGTGCCAAAAGAAAATTTTTGTGTTTTAAGCGGTCCTTCTTTTGCTGCTGAAGTAATGCAAAAACTTCCTACTGCTTTGATGATTAGTGGGATAAATCAAGAGCTTTGTAAAAAATTTGCGAGTTTTTTCCCTGATTTTATTAAAACTTATATTGATAATGATGTGCGTGGTGCTGAAATTTGTGGTGCTTATAAGAATGTTTTAGCGATTGCAAGTGGGATTAGTGATGGGTTAAAACTTGGCAATAATGCAAGAGCAGCATTGATTTCAAGAGGACTTATAGAAATGCACCGTTTTGGTAAATTTTTTGGTGCTAAAGAAGAAACTTTTTTAGGGTTAAGTGGAGCAGGGGATTTGTTTTTAACTGCAACCAGTGTTTTATCAAGAAATTATAGAGTGGGTTTAAAACTGGCGCAAAATCAAAAGTTAGATAGTATTTTAGCCGAGCTTAATGAAGTAGCAGAAGGTGTAAAAACTGCTTATGCTATAGAAAAATTAGCAAAAATGAAAGGAATTTATACACCTATTGTAAATGAAGTAGTGGCAATTTTTAAGGGTAAAAGTGTGCAAGAAGCAACGCAGAATTTATTAAAGCAAAATGATTAAGGAAAAATCATGATAATTAAAAATGCAAAAATTTATGGAGATTCTTTACAAGATATAGAGATTAAAGAAGGAAAAATTACCAATATTGGTTCTAATTTACAAGGTGAAGAAATTTTAGATGCTAAAGGTATGACTTTACTTCCATCTTTTGTGGATTTGTGTGTAAGTTTGAAAAATGATAAATTTTCTTTAGCTAATTTAGAGCTTTTAGAAAATGAGTGTCTAAAAGGAGGAATTTCTAGTATAGTTTTGCGTGATTGCATGGATTTTGATGAAGAAAGTTTTGCTTTATTTTTACAAAATTTAGCTCAAAGAAAGATGCAAATTTTTTCAAGTGTGCGGGTTAAGGATGCAAATGGCAAGCTTAAAAATTTAGCCACTCTTTTAAACAAGGGGGCTTGTGCTTTAGAGCTTGATAGCTCTTTGGATGCAAATACTTTAAAAGTAAGTTCACAATATGCTTTTATGAAAGACTCTCCAATTTTTGTGCGTTGTTATGATAAGGATTTTGATGATAATGGAGTGATGAATGATTGTGAAATGAGTTTTGAGCTAGGGCTTATAGGCATGAGTAAAATTGCTGAAACTAGCCAGATAGCTAAAATGAAAGAATTGGCTAAATTTTATAAAAATAAGGTTATTTTTGATCTTTTAAGTTTGAAAGATTCTTTAGTATTATTAGATGAAAAGGATTTAAAACTTGTAAGCATTCATCATCTTATCAAAGATGATAGTGCTTGTGAAGATTTTAATACGGCTGCGAAACTTATGCCACCTTTAAGAAGCAAAGAAGATGTTTTGGCTTTAAGAGAGGCTTTAAAAGAAGGAAAGATCAGCTTTTTAACTTCCTTGCATAGTGCAAAATCAATTTCTTTAAAAGATTTAGCTTTTGATGAAGCGGCCTTTGGAATCCATAGCGTATGCGAATTTATAAGTCTTTGCTATACTTTTTTAATCAAAGAAGGATTTTTAAATTGGCAAGAGCTTTGTCAATTTACAAGTAAAAACCCTAGTGAATTTTTAGGTTTAAATAGTGGAGTTATAGAAGTTGGCAAAGAAGCTAATCTAGTTCTTTTCGATGAGAATGAAGAAATTTTTGCTCCAAAAAGTTCTCTTTATTCTGAGGATAAACTTTTTGGAAAGATTAAAATGCATATAATTAAAGGAAAAAATATTTTAGAAAAATAAGCTTTACTTAAATTCCTAAAGATAGTTTAAATCCTAAAAATACAAGTGCTGCCATAATACCAGCGGCTGGTAAAGTGATAATCCAAGCCAATCCTATAGGCTTCATCATAATCCAATTTGCGTTTTTATTATACACTCCTATACCCAATATAGCACCTATGAGTATATGGGTGGAGCTAACAGGAATTCCAAATTGTGTAGCTAAGAGTATAACTATACTTGCACCAAGTTCTGCAGAAAATCCAGTAGTAGGGCGTATGGTTGCAAGTTTTGAACCCACTGTAGTAATCACTTCTTTACCTAAAAACCAAAGCCCTACAACTAGAGCAACTCCAAACATAGCTAAAGCAGCAAAAGGTACAGGAGAAGTCGCGTTAATTGTGCCGTTTTTTAAGACATCTAAAATCGCTGCAAAAGGACCTATAGCATTGGCTATATCATTGGCTCCGTGTGAAAATGCAAAACTAGAGGCTGTAAATATTTGAAACCATGAGAAAATTCTATCAGTAGTTTTATTAAGTTCTGTTTTTTTAACGATTTTGACTATAGCAAATGTTACAACATAACTTATAGTTCCTATAATTCCGATAATCCAAAAGTTTTGTAAAATATCTAAAGTGCTAACATTATTTAAACCTTTAAATAAAAACATTGCCGAAATGATAGCAGCAGCAATACAAGCAATGATTGGCATATGAGTTTTTAAAATAGAGTAAATATCTATATCTTTTTCTTGATCCTTAAATTCCTTCATTTTATTTCTATAGAAATTATTTTCTTGTTCTTCCTCATCTAAAGCTATAGCGGAAAGTTCTTTGATTTGTTCTTCTTGGGATTTTGTTTTTAAATTTAAAAAGTATTCTTCTTTGAATTTTTTTCTTTCTTTTTTGATATTTTTCAAATCATCATTTAGTTTTTCTGATGGTTTTAAAATTTTCTTATCAATATATGAATAAATAATATAAGCTACAATACCCCCTAAAAGAGGAGAAGCTACCCAAGAAATAGCTATTCTTAAAATTTCGCTCCATTTAACCATAGAGAGTGTTTGGATCCCATCAAATTTTAAAAGCCCCATCATAATACTAGCACCTACAATCCCACCAACTATACTGTGCGTGGTTGATACAGGTAAGCCTTTCTTGGTTGCAATAAAAATCCAAACCCCAGAGCTTAAAAGTGCAGCAAGCATAATGATAACAAAAAGCATAGGATCTAAAGAATTTGGAAAAATAACAATACCGCTGCGTATGGTCTTAGTAACTTCTGCGCCTGCGAAGATTGCCCCGCTTAGCTCAAAAACAGCTGCTATAATTAAAGCTTGTTTAATGGTTACTGTTTTTGCGCCAACGCTTGTTCCAAAAGAATTGGCTACATCATTTCCACCTATATTAAATGCCATAAAAATACCAAATATAGAAGCAAGAATAAAAAGAATCAGTTGATGTTGCGAAATATAACCAAATCCCCAAATAACAAATGCGATAGTACTGATAATAAAAATAACAAAAGCTATGAGGTTGTCTTTTTGCATTAATAACCCTTTTTTATTTTAATTATACACTTATTTACTTTAAATTTGCTAATTTTATTTTTTAGTCTTTGTGGAATTTTTATTTATATTATTTTTTTATAATAAATACTCAAACAAGAAATAATAAGGAATATAAGAATAATGAGGGGTATTTTTTATATAATAGCATTGTTTTCTTTACTCAATGCCGATGAACTTACAGAGGCTTTAGCAAAAAATAATAATCAAAATTCTTGGGAGCACTTTGATTATAAAAATACCAAAGAAGCTCCAAAAATTCAAGAAGAGAATGTGGATTTTAAAAGCACTTTTGATAGCTTACTTTCAAAAACTTTAGAAAATAATAATGGTATAGATAAAACAGATGGGAATTTAGATTTTCAAAACGAAAACGCGCAGGTTAAAAATTTAAGTTCTCTTTATGAGGGAGAGAATAATTCTTTACTTTTTCAAAAAGAACTTTTTGTGGCTCAAGATAATTATAATTACTCAGGGGGCTTAATCAATCGTTATGAAAAAGATGATTTTTTATTTGGAGTTAATGGTTTTATTGACAAACAAAAGGAACAAAAAGATACTAAAAGCTTTGGTACAGAGTTTGGTTATAGTAAATTTATAAAGGCTTATAGTAATTATTACATACCCAATGAAGCAGAAAAAAATTTACAGCTTGGAATGAGTTTTGTAATTCCAACTTACACCGCTTTTGCTTTTGATATAAGCAAGGATAATGATAAAACTAATTATCAAGTATCTTACTCTCCTTATAGTGTATTTAGTTTAAATTTATTGCGTCGTGATTATAGCGCAAGAGAGACTGTTGATGATACCGTTGTTCAAGTTGGATTTAGTTTTAATTTCAATGAAAGTTTTTTAAAACAATTTAGGAAAAAAGATAATACTTTAGAGGAGGTTAATCGATATGATTTCCTCCAAAGAACCCATTAGTTCATTCCAGCATTATGGAATTTTTCTGGATTATCTATAGCATAGTTGAATTTTTCCCGATCAATTTGTTTATCCCAGATCGCAACGATTAAGGCTGCTACTGAATTTCCACAAAGATTTCCAACAGCCCTCATTTCAGACATAAATTTATCAACACCTAAAAGAACGCCTATAGCAGCTACTGGTAGAACTTGCGCTAAGGTTGCATTTGCTTCTGAAATTTCCATATTTCCTAGAGCTGCAAGCGTACTTCCAAGCACTATAAAACCTGATCCAGTTACACCCACTGCACCTTTTGAAGCTATCATTAATACTATTAAAATACTAATTTCGTGTGTTAAACTTAAATTTACATTAAAAGCTTGTGCTAGAAAGATTAAGCTCATAGCTAGATAAATATTTGTACAATCAAGATTAAAACTATATCCCGTTGGTAAAACAAGTCCGACTGTTGCTTTAGAAAGTCCCGCTTTTTCTAGTTTTCTCATTAAAGGAGCAAGTGCAGACTCGCTTGAACTGGTTGCAAAAACGATCAATACTTCTCTTGAGATAAATCTCATAAATTTGAAGATATTTACTTTTGCAAAATAACAAATCAGACCTAAGATTCCAAATATAAAAACAAGACATGAAATCAGCATTACTAAAAGTAAATATGCTAAGTTGATCAAAGAGCCAATTCCGTATTGAGCTATGAGTACAGCCATTGCTGAAAAGGCGGCAATAGGACTAAAATACATAATGATTTGTAGAATTTTAAAAACAAAATTTTGCACCACTTCAAAAACTCTTTGAATTGCCTGTTTATCTTCTATTCTCATTAAAGAAATAATCAAAGCAGTAATTATAGCAATAACTAAAACTTGTATGGTTTTTCCTTCTGTAAAAGGCGTGATAATATCAGTAGGCATAGCATCTTTTAAAATATGCATAATCTCAGAGCTTGCGCTTACTTCTGTGGTTTGAGAAATGTATTTTTGAACGCTTTTTGTATCAAGTTGACTTGGATCAAGATTCATTCCATGACCTGGTTGCATAACATTTGCCATAAAAATACCTATAGCAAGTGCTAAAGTACTTACAACTTCAAAGTAAATAACCGCTTTAGCACCAATACTACCTACTTTTTTTAAACTTTCAAGACTAATGATACCCAAAACCAAAGTAACAAAAATAATAGGACCTATAAGAACCTTTAAAGCACCTATAAAATAATCAACTCCTGGTTTGCTAGCAATGGCTAATTCTTTATCTGTATAGCCAAGTATAATACCTGTAATAATGCCTGTAATCACCCAAAATCCAAGACTTTTTATAATACGTTTATATAAAGGCGGTTTTCTTTCAGCTAAAGTTTGACTTAAAGTTTCCAAGTTTATTCACTCCTTTTGATCTTTTGTGAAATATAATTTTAACAATGCGTATTGTAAATTTTAACAAAAAAACAACTCTAGAAATACTTTCTTTTATATGATATGACAATTTTTTATATAAATGTTACAAAATTTCTCATTATTTGCATTATAAAATTTAAAATATTTTTTGAAAATTTTATAATTTAGTATACTTTTTATTGTTTATTATTAGTAATAATTCTATTTTTGATTTATTTGTTTTATTGGGATGTTTTAATTATGAAAGAAATAGTTTTGTCTGAAAATGCTTTAATTACTTCTAAAACAGATCTTAAGGGGAATATCATTTATGCCAATAATGACTTTTTACAATACGCAGGTTATAAAGTCGATGAGCTTTTGTATAAATCTCATAGTATAGTAAGACATGAAGATATGCCACGTACTGTATTTAAATGTCTTTGGGATTATATTCAAAAAGGAGAAGAAATTTTTGCATTTGTAAAAAATAAAGCCAAGGATGGTAGTTTTTACTGGGTGTTTGCAAATGTAAGTGCTTCATTTGATACCAATGGAGATATCATCAACTACTATTCTGTTCGTCGTGCACCCAATAGAAAATCTCTTCCTATAATTGAAGAAGTTTATAAAATTTTACTTGAAAAAGAGCAAAAATCAGGCATTAATGCTGGAGTTTCAGCTTTAATGGATATTGTAAGTTCTTATAAAATGACTTATAATGAACTTGTTTTTAACTTACAAGAAGATAACTAAATAAGATATATTTAATCTTTTTTATTGTATAATCTTCGCCTAAAAATTAAAGTAATATATATTATTAAAGTATTACTTTAATTTATGACTTCAAAAATTTTTAATAAAGGGGTAAATTTATGGTGAAAAATGGATTATTATTAACTATTTTTCTAAGTATTATCGGTGTTTTAGGTGCCATTTTTATTCATATTTATGTTGGAGTGATAATTTTTATTTTAATCGCTGTTTTAATGATTTATTTGCTTAGACAACACAAAGATGAGCAAATAATGATAGATAAACTTTTGGTTCTTTGTAGAGAGTTAAAAGAAGGAAATTTTGACAATAGAATGATCTATGTAAAAACAAAAAGCAAAAAATTAGCCGAAATAGCAGATAATCTTAACAATACTATTGATGGACTAGAAGCTTATTTAAGGGAAATTAATACTTCTATTTCTTGTTCCCAAAAAGGCGAATTTTATCGTAAGGCTTTGCCTGAAGGTTTAAAAGGAATTTTTGCTCATAATATCGAATTTATAAATAAAGCTTTAGCAAACATAGAAGTGACAGCAAGATCCACTTTTAAAAATGCTTTATCAAGAACTTTAATGGATTTAAGCCTTGGAAATCAAAATAAAGATATGTCTCAAATTTCTAGCTCATTAAATCAAGATATTAGCATGATGAAAAATGTATATGATACAGTTGATGCCATTACTCATACAGCTACAGAAAATGGCTCAGAGGTGGATTCTTTGCAAAGTGCTATGGGTTCTTTAATGGATGTTGTAAATTCGAGCAAGGAAACAGTGCAAACTTTTGTAGCTAATTCCCAAAATATTACTTCAGTGGTTGAAGTAATACGCGATATAGCTGATCAAACCAATCTTCTAGCTTTAAATGCTGCTATTGAAGCTGCACGTGCAGGAGAACATGGTAGGGGCTTTGCGGTTGTGGCTGATGAAGTTAGAAAGTTAGCAGAAAGAACTCAAAGATCTACAAGCGAAATTTCCATTGCAATTCAGACTATGCAACAGGATTTTGTAAATATCCAAAGTGGCAGCGATCAAGTTTTTAACATTGTTAGTGAATCTGAAGAAAGAATTAATAAATTTTCTCAAGCTTTTAAACGTCTAGAAGAAAATAGTAGTGCTCTTGGTGTTAATTTTGGATCCTTTGCAAAGAGATTGATTTTATCTGTAGTTAAAATCGATCATATTCTTTATAAATCAAATATATATTTAAATTTAAATGGAGCTCAAAATTTCAATCTTGAAAGTGTAGATCCAATTTCTAATCTTTGCCAAGATGAGAGAGCTCAAGGTGTTATTAATGAACTTAGTTCTGAAACTGAGTTAAATTTAGCTAAAGAATTTATAAAAGATAATGCTAAAAAAGCAATAGAAGAATCAAGTCAAGATTATATCGATCAAAAAGCTTATGATGCGATTGTAAATGATATTAAATCACTAGAGCAAAGAAGTGCTGAAATCTTAGCAAAATTAAAAATATAAATTAAGAGGGTGGGAAAATGTCAAGAGAAATTTTTTTACAAGAAGATAGTTTAATTACTTCTAAAACAGATTTAAAAGGTAAAATAGTTTATGCAAATGATGATTTTTTAAAGTATGCAGGTTATACCATGGGTGAAGTTTTAAATAAACCTCATAACATAGTAAGACATGAAGAGATGCCAAAAACTGTTTTTAAATATTTATGGGATTATATGAGAGAGGGTAAGGAAATTTTTGCTTACGTAAAAAACAAAACTAAAGATAACAATTACTACTGGGTTTTTGCAAATGTAACTCCATCAATAGATATTAATAATAATATCATAGGCTATTATTCCGTTCGTCGTATGCCAAATAAAAGCGCTATTTCTACAATAGAAAGCCTTTATAGCGATCTTTTAAGAGTAGAACAGCAACAAGGTTTAAATAAGGGTGTTGAGATGCTTAAAAATTTCTGCAAAGATGCAGATAAAACTTATAATGAGTTAATTTTCTCTCTCCAAGAAGTTAAATAAATTTTTGTTAGGCTTAAAACGAGTTTGTTTTAAGTCTAAATATTATATAATCTTTCTTTTAAAAATTCACATTTTTCAAGGCAAAATATGTTTGATGTCATTGTTATAGGTGGTGGACATGCGGGTGTTGAAGCAAGTGCTGCTGCTGCTAGAATGGGTAAAAAAACCTTACTTTTAACTACATTGATTGAGCAAATAGGAGCAGCAAGTTGTAATCCAGCTATAGGTGGACTTGCAAAAGGGCATTTGGTAAAAGAACTTGATGCCATGGGTGGTCTTATGGGTGAAATCACCGATGAAGCGGGAATACAATTTCGCATTTTAAATGAAAGTAAGGGTGTAGCCGTTCAAGGAAGTAGGGCGCAAATTGATATGGATAAGTACCGTATCATTGCACGTAATAAACTTTTAAAACTTCCAAATTTAGAAATTTCTCAAGAACAAGCGAATGCTTTAATCGTAGAAAATGATGAAGTTAAAGGCGTAAAAACAAATTTAGAAAATACATATTTTGCCAAAAAAGTGATACTTACAACAGGGACTTTTTTAAATGGACTTATTCATATAGGCGAAAATAAACTTCAAGCAGGAAGGGTAGGGGAGCTTGCTTCAGTAAATTTAGGCAATTATCTACAAACTTTGGGTTTAAAAATGGGGCGTTTAAAAACAGGAACTTGCCCAAGAGTAGATGCAAAAAGTATTGATTTTAGCGCACTTGAAATCCAAGATGGCGATGTAAATCCTAAAGCTTTTAGTTTTCGTTCAAGAAATTTTAATCCTACTCAACTTCCTTGTTATATCGCACGCACTAATACAACTACACATGAGATTATTAAGAATAATTTTTATCGTGCCCCACTTTTTACAGGACAGATTGAAGGCGTGGGGCCAAGGTATTGTCCTTCTATAGAAGATAAGATCAATCGTTTTAGCGACAAAGAAAGTCATCATCTTTTTATAGAGCCTCAAACTATCGATGCGACGGAGTATTATATCAATGGTTTTTCTACTTCTTTGCCTTATGAAGTGCAAACTCAAATGTTGCATTCTGTAAAGGGTTTTGAAAATGCTAAAATAACCCGTTTTGGTTATGCTATAGAATATGATTATATAGAGCCAACTGAACTTAAGCATACTTTAGAACTTAAAAAGATTAAAAATCTTTATTGTGCAGGACAGATTAATGGAACTACAGGTTATGAAGAGGCTGCAGCACAAGGCTTTATGGCAGGAATCAATGCAAGTTTAAGCATAGATATGAAAGAGCCTTTGATTTTAAGGCGTGATGAAGCTTATATAGGAGTTTTAATCGATGATTTGGTGATAAAAGGTACAAAAGAACCTTATAGAATGTTTACTTCAAGAGCGGAATTTAGACTGCTTTTAAGGGAAGAAAATGCTATACTTAGACTTGGAAAATATGGCTATGATTTAGGGCTTTTAAGTGAGCAAGATTTTACTTATATACAAAATATTGCAAACAATCTTCAAAAAGGACTTGAATTTTTACTTTCTAAAGAATTTACGCCTAATAACCAGAATAATGCTTTTTTAGAGAGTTTGGGAGAGGATAAAATTTCTTCTATAGTCAATCTTCAAAAAATTGTTGCAAGAGCAAGTTTTGATATAGAAAAATTAAAAAAACTTGACCCTATGTTTGAAACCATGGATCATTACTCCTTAAGAGAAATTTTAAATGAGGCAAAGTATTATCATTACATTAGTATGCAAAAAGTTCAAGTAGAAAAAATGAAAAATCTTAGCGAGCTTAAAATTCCTGAAAATTTTGATTTTAAAAGTGTAAGCGGTTTGAGTAATGAGGTTGTAGAAAAGCTTAATCATCATAAACCTCCAACCATTTTTGCTGCAAGTCAAATCAGTGGAATCACTCCTGCGGCGTTGGATATTTTGCAAATTTATATCAAAATGCAAAAGAAAAAAGCTTAAATGCTTGCTTTTTTTATTTTTTTATCTACTTTAATTTTACTTTTTTGGCGTCCATGGAATTTACCTATTTGGGTATTTTCTAGCTTGGGAGCTTTTTTTGTTTTTATTTTTCAATTGGTAGATTTTAAAGATGCTTATTTTGTTTTTTCTTTAGTTTGGGATAGTTCTTTAACTTTGGTTGGGTTGATTATTCTTTCTTTTAGCTTGGAAGCTTTGGGATTTTTTGATTTTATTGCGAGTAAAATTTTGCATTTTTCTAGAGAGAAAAATCAAGAAAAAATTTATATCAGCACAAAAAAATTGATGTTATTTTTGTTGATTTTTGTCTTTTTTCTTTCTGCATTTTTTGCTAACGATGGAGCGATTTTAATCATTACACCTATTATTATAGCTTTATTTTCAACTCTTAAAAATTGTAAAAATCATGTTTTTATTTTAAGTTCTTTTTTGCTTAGTCTTTCTTTTTTATGTGATGCAAGTTCAAACGCTTTGGTTATTTCAAATTTAACCAATATCATTACAGTAAATTATTTTAAGATAGAATTTTTAGAATTTGCTAAAAATATGTTTTTGCCAAATTTTTTTGTTTTGCTTTTTACTATAGTTATGGTTTTTGTGCTTTATGTGAGAGTTTTACCTAAAAGGCTTGAATTTAAATTAGTCAAAAAAGAGCAAATTTCATTAAAGTTGTTTTTTCTTTGTATGGTATTTTTGCTTCTTTTTGTGATCAGTTTTTTTATAGGTGAAATTTTTGATATTAAAATAAGTTTTTTTGCTTTGCTTTGGGCGGGAATTTTTTGGCTTATTGTTTTAAAAATTCAAGGTAAAAAAAGTGTTAAAATTCTTTTTGAAGCACCTTATGGAGTTTTGCTTTTTAGTTTTGGGCTTTATATGGTGGTTTTTGCTTTACATAAAATAGGCGTGAGTGAAATTTTGGTTAAAAGCTATGCTTTTTTGATGCAAGATAAGAGTGGAATTTTTGGTGTGGCTTTGATTTCAGCTTTTGGATCTTCTGTGTTTAATAATTTGCCTATGGTTTTAATCGGCGATTTGGCATTAAAAGAATATTTTGAGAATTTTTCTTTTGATTCCTTGATGATTTATGCGCATCTTTTGGGGGTAAACATAGGCCCAAAACTTACGCCAATAGGTTCTTTGGCAACTTTGCTTTGGCTTGGAGTTTTGGCTAGAAAAGGCATTAATATTTCTTTTTGGCAATATTCTAAATTTGGCTTTTTGATAACTTTACCTGTGCTTGTTTTTTCTCTTTTTGCTCTTATTGTCTAAATATCAAAATTTGTTAAACAAAGAAAAAATTTATTTTAATTTCGATAAACTTTTAACTTGGTTAAAAAATAAAATCGAAAGGACAAGTTATGGCTACATCTGAGAGTAGACGAAGCTTTATGGGCTTTGCATTTGGAAGCGTAGCTGCTGTAGGCGGTGTTTTCTCGCTTGTTGCGATGAAAAAAACTTGGGATCCACTTCCAAGTGTCAAAGCTGCAGGTTTTACTACAGTAGATTTATCAGGAATGCAAGATGGAGAGCTTAGAACTATAGAATGGCGTAAAAAGCCTATTTTTATATTAAAAAAAGATGCGAGTATGCCAAAAGATGAAAAACGTGATGTTGTGGTAGATAACGCAGCTTATACTGTGGTTATAGGACTTTGTACGCATTTGGGTTGTATACCTGCTTACCAACCAAGCGAGCAATTGTTTAAATGTGCCTGTCATGGTGGAGAATTTGACACAAGTGGAAAAAATGTCTTTGGACCTCCTCCAAAGCCTCTTGAAATTCCTCCTTTTAAGATCGATGGAACCAAACTTGTTTTAGGCGAAGAGGGTCCTGAATATAAAAAAATGATAGCGGAGGCTTAAGATGGCACAAATTAGAAAAGCTAATGGTCTTGTAGATTGGCTTGATCAAAGACTTGCAGTACATAAACTACTTGATGTTTTAATGGTAAAGTATTGGATACCAAAACAAATTAACTTTCTTTGGGCAATGGGGGTTATTTTAACCACTCTTTTTGCAGTGCTTTTTGTTACAGGACTTTTACTTGTAATGTATTATAAACCAGATACTGCACTTGCTTTTGATAGTGTGAATAAGACTATTATGCAAGAGGTGGATTATGGATGGCTTTGGCGTCACATGCATGGTGTTGCCGCTTCTGTTGTATTTTTGATTATATACATACATATGCTAACAGGAATTTATTACGGTTCTTATAAGAAAGGTCGTGAGATGATTTGGGTTAGCGGTATGCTTTTGTTTGTTGTATTTTCTGCTGAAGCTTTTAGTGGGTATATGCTTCCTTGGGGACAAATGAGTTATTGGGCAGCTCAAGTAATCACTAATCTTTTTGGAGGGATACCATTTATTGGCCCTGAGCTTGTGATTTGGATTCGTGGAGATTATGCGGTTTCTGATCCAACTTTAACAAGATTTTTTATGCTTCATGTGTGCTTGCTTCCTATAGTTATCATTGCTATTATAGCATTTCACTTCTATTCTTTAAGAATTCCTCATGTTAATAATGAAATTTCTGAAGAACTTGACTTTGACTTAGAGGCTGAAAAGTACATGGCAGGTGACACAAAGGGTTCTAAAGTGATTCCTTTTTGGCCAGGATTTTTATCAAAAGATTTTATGTATATAAGCTTTTTTATGATTTTCTTCTTTTATTTGGTCTGTTTTAAATTTGAATTTGCAATGGATCCAATTAATTTTGATCCGGCTAATGCGCTTAAAACACCAGCTCATATTTATCCTGAGTGGTATTTCTTATGGAGTTATGAAGTTTTAAGAGGATTTTTCTTTGATATTGCAGGTATTAAAGCTTTTGATATAGGTTTGGCTGCATTTGGTATTGCTCAAGTGATTTTCTTCTTGCTTCCTTGGCTTGATAGAAGTGATGTTGTAAAACCGGCTCATGAAAGACCTTTATTTTTCATTTGGTTTTGGATATTGCTTATCGATTTAATTGTTTTAACAGTTTATGGAAAATTACCTCCAACAGGTGTAAATGCTTGGGTAGGATTTTATGCTTCTATAGTATTTTTACTTTTACTTATTGTAGTTTTACCGGTTATTACTATTATGGAGAGAAAAGGAGCTAAACAATGAGAGAAATAAAAATATTTTTAGTTGTGGTAGTTTTTACTGCGCTTGTATATTGGGGGGTAGAGCCTTATGCTCATTCAGTGATGAAACCTCATGTTGCTCCTGCAAATTTTGATTTTGCTGTTGAAGATACTACTTTTGCAAAAGGTATAGTTGAAGCTAAAGAATTAGCTCTAAAAGATGCACAAGCTTCAGGAGATGCTAAAAGAATAGAGAGTGCAAACAAAGAACTTGAAAAAGCAAAAGAAGAATTAAGCAAAGTTGAAACACTTTGGGCAGATGTTGCAAAGATCGATTTTGCTAAGGGTGATGCAAAAAAAGGTAAAGAATTTTTTGAAAATAACTGTTTTGCATGTCATGGTGTAAAAGAAGATGGAATAACAGCTAATATTACTGATTCTTCTATGGGAGTAATACCACCTGATCTTAGTGCAGCTGGTGCTATTTTTGATGAAAAATTTTTAGCTGCTTTGATTATGCATCCTGCGCTTGCTTTAAAAGTAGATCATAAATTTGGTGATGCTTTTATTATGACAGCTTACAATAAAGATACTTCAGGAGAAAGTGAAGAAGCTACAAATGCAAATATAGCCAATGTAATTGCTTATCTTAAAGATGTGAGTGTTAAATTTGAAGCCAATGAAGATGCTACTATTAAGAAAGATGTTGAGGCAAAATATGCTAAAATGGAAAATAGTGCTCAAAAAGTGGCTTTAATGGAAAAAGATATAAAATTTGCTAAAGATAAAGCAACTTTTATTGAGGCTTGCGGACGTTGTCATGATATGAAATACGATAGCTTTTTTACTCCATCAAATCAAAATGATTTAAAAACTTATTTAGGTTCTGTTCCGCCTGATCTTTCTATGATGATAAGATCTCGTGGTGAGCAATATTTACATGATTTTATTAATAATACTCAAAAACTTCTTCCAGGAACCGCTATGCCAAGAGTAGGCTTAACAGAAGCTGCACAGGCTAAGGTTGTATCTTATATTGATCAAGTGGGTGATAGCAAGAAAGAAGAAAGAAAAACTACAGGAATTTATGTAATGATATTCTTTGTAATTTTAAGTATTTTTGCTATAGGTTGGAAGCGCTCTGTTTGGTCTAAATTACATTAATATTACATTTTTTGCCATTATTTAATGATAATGGCAAAAATCTTATTTTTTCTTCATTTTTATTAATTTTTAAACCTAATTAAGAGATACTATCTAATAATAATTATTATTAATTGGAGTATGTCATGCTTGAAAAACAAATGATTAAATTTATTCTTTCAAAATGGAATTATGGAAATTTTAGAATTGTATTTTGGGATCAAGAAGAATTTCATGTGGGTAATCAGTCTGCTAAATTTTCTTTAATTTTTAAAGAAAAAATACCTTTTTTAAAATTATTTAGTGATACGAGTTTAGTTTTTGCAAAACATTATATGGAGTCTAAACTAGAAATAGAAGGTGATTATGATGAAATAGCTAAAGTTTTGTATTATTTTTCAAATAAGCGTTTTTTAAAAAATACAGAGGATATCTTGAGTAAAATAGCCCAAAAACAGGAAAGTAAAAATATTAAAAGTCATTATGATATAGGTAATGATTTTTATAAGCTTTGGCTTGATGATACTATGAGCTATTCTTGCGCTTATTTTAAAGAGCCTAATAATACTCTTTATGAAGCTCAAATTAACAAAATAGAACATACTCTTAAAAAACTTGATTTAAAAGAAGGAGAAAAGCTTTTAGATATAGGTTGTGGCTGGGGTTGGCTTTCTATTATGGCAGCTCAAAAGTATGGAGTTAAGGTTGTTGGAATTACTATTTCAGAGGAGCAGTGTAAAAAAGCCAAGGAAAGAGTAAAAGAACTTGATCTTGAAGATAAAATAGAAATAAGACTTCAAAATTATCAAGATTTAGAATTTGAAAATTATTTTGATAAAGTTGTTTCTGTGGGTATGTTTGAACATGTAGGCAAAGAGAATTTAGGACTTTATTTTATGAAAGTAAAACAAGTTTTAAAACCTGGAGGTTCTATGCTTTTACATTCTATTTTAGCCATGTTTGAAGGAAAAACAAATGCTTGGATAGATAAATATATTTTTCCAGGAGGATATTTACCTTCTTTAAGAGAGGTTGTAAGTGCTATGAGTGAGTGGGATTTTCATCTTCTTTTAGCAGAAAGTTTAAGAATGCACTATGCAAAAACTTTAGATTTATGGGATGAAAATTTTAACAAAGCATTGGACAAGGTAAGGGAAAAATATGATGAAGAATTTATAAGAATGTGGGATTTATACCTTCGTTCTTGTGCCTCTGCTTTTCGTGTTGGAAGCGTGGATTTGTTCCAATTTTTAATCACAAAAGAAATCAATAATAATCTAAGCCTTACCAAGGACTACATATATAAGTAAAAACTAAACTTAAATTTGATAGAATCTTAGCTTCATTTCACACACATCAATCCTTTTTAGCTTGTGTAAATTAAGGGATGTGGAGGAATAAAGCTAAATTTGTAAGGAGAAACTCATGGTTAGTATGAGAGATTTATTAGAATGCGGTGTGCATTTTGGACACCAAACAAGACGCTGGAATCCAAAGATGAAAAAATTCATTTTTGGCGAGAGAAAAGGTATTTATGTAATTGATTTACAAAAAACTTTAAGATATTTTAGATATACCTATAATATCGTTCGTGACACTGCTGCCGAAGGAAAAACTATACTTTTTGTTGGAACAAAAAAACAAGCAGGTGGAGCGATTAAAGAATACGCTGAAAAATGCGGTATGCCTTATGTAAATCATAGATGGCTTGGCGGTATGATGACAAATTTTGGTACTATTCGCCAATCAATTAGAAAATTAGAAGTAATTGAAAAAATGGAAGAAGATGGAAGTATTAAGCTTTTAACTAAAAAAGAAGCTTTAATGCTTACAAGAAAAAAAGAAAAATTATTAGCTTATTTAGGTGGAATTCGTTATATGAAAACTCAACCTGATATGATTTTTGTTGTTGACACAGTAAAGGAAAAAATTGCTGTTCAAGAAGCAAATAGATTAAGAATTCCTGTTGTAGCTCCACTAGATACAAACTGCGATCCTGATTTGGTAGCTTATCCTATTCCAGGAAATGATGATGCAATTCGTTCAGTGCAACTTTTCTGTCAAGAAATGGCTGAAGCGATTAATGAAGGAAAAGCTTTAAGAGAACAAGATGGTGAAGCTTTAGCAAATGAAGAAAAAGAAATCACCGATGAAGAGAAAAAAGAAGTTTTAGATGAAGCGATGAGCGAAGAAGATTTCGGTGAGGAGCAAGAATAATGGCTGAAATCACTGCTGCAATGGTAAAAGAACTCCGCGAAAGTACAGGTGCGGGGATGATGGATTGTAAAAATGCTTTGAGTGAAACTAATGGAGATTTTGATAAAGCGGTACAACTTTTAAGAGAAAAAGGTTTAGGTAAGGCTGCTAAAAAAGCAGATAGACTTGCTGCAGAAGGTTTAGTAAGTGTAAAAGTAAGCGATGATTTTACAAGCGCAACTGTAAGCGAGATTAATTCCGAAACAGATTTTGTGGCAAAAAATGATCAGTTTATAGCTTTAACAAAAGATACTACAGCTCATATTCAAAGTAATAGCTTACAAAGTGTGGAAGAACTTCATTCAAGCATAATCAATGGCGTAAAATTTGAAGAATATTTAAAAAGTCAAATTGCAACTATAGGAGAAAACTTAGTTGTAAGAAGATTTGCAACTTTAAAAGCAGGTGCTAACGGCGTTGTAAATGGTTATATCCATACAAATGGCCGTGTTGGTGTTGTGATCGCTGCAGCTTGTGATAGTGCTGAAGTGGCTTCAAAATCAAGAGATTTGTTAAGACAAATTTGTATGCATATTGCAGCAATGAGACCAAGTTATTTAAGTTATGAAGATTTGGATATGACTTTTGTTGAAAATGAATACAAAGCTTTGGTTGCTGAACTTGAAAAAGAAAATGAAGAAAGACGCAGACTTAAAGATCCAAATAAACCTGAACATAAAATTCCTCAATTTGCAAGTCGCAAACAATTAAGCGATGCAATTTTAAAAGAAGCTGAAGAAAAAATCAAAGAAGAGCTTAAAGCTCAAGGTAAACCTGAAAAAATTTGGGACAATATTATCCCAGGTAAAATGAATAGCTTTATAGCAGATAATTCTCAACTTGATAGCAAACTTACTTTAATGGGTCAGTTTTATGTAATGGATGATAAAAAAACCGTAGAACAAGTAATTGCCGAAAAAGAAAAAGAATTTGGCGGAAAAATTAAAATTGTCGAATTTATTTGCTTTGAAGTTGGCGAAGGTTTAGAAAAGAAAACTGAAGATTTTGCGGCTGAAGTTGCTGCACAACTTTAAAAACGGTTAATAATGGAACTCTTAAGAGCGGAAAATTTAAGCCATAGTTTTGATTATCCGCTTTTTGAGGGTTTAAATCTTGCTTTAAATACTAAAGATTGCATTGCTATTCAAGGGAGTAGCGGTTGTGGTAAATCTACTCTTTTGCATATACTTTCTTCCTTATTAATTCCAAAAAAAGGTGAAGTTTTTTTTAAAGGTTCTAGTCTTTATCAGATAGATGAAAACGAAAGATTAAAAATTCGCCGTTATGATTTTGGTATTATTTTTCAGACACATTATCTTTTTAAAGGTTTTTCAGCTTTAGAAAATATCGAACTTGCTAGTGTTTTATCGGGTCAAAATTTAGATGAGAAAATTTTAAAAAGATTAGGTATTGATACGCTTTTACATCAAAAAATAGGAAAGCTTAGCGGCGGACAACAACAGCGTGTGAGTATCGCGCGCGTGCTTTGTAAAAAACCAAAGATTATTTTTGCTGATGAAGCAACTGGAAATTTGGATTTTGATAATGCTAAAAATGTTATCGAACTTTTAATTTCCTATGTTAAAGAAAATGATGCAGCTTTATTTTTTGTAACTCACGATAGCAAACTTGCAAGTTTTTGTGATAAAACTTATACTATAAACGCCAATGGAATTTGTTAATTATTTAGGTGATAAAAATGTTGTAACTTTTATGTTGCTTCTTGCTAGAATGAGTGGTCTTATAGTTTTTTTTCCTTTTTTTTCACATAATTCTATTCCTATGGTGATAAAAAGTACTATAGTTTTATTTTTGACTATGTATTTATATCCTTTGGCTAGATTAGAATCTTTGCATTTAGATAGTTTTTTTGTTTTACAGCTTATTAGTGAAGTGATTTTTGGAATGATAGCAGGATTAATGCTTCAAATTATTTTTGCTATTATTATGATGGCAGGTGAGCAGATTGCTTTTACTATGGGATTTACTATGGCAAGTATATTAGATCCAAGTTCTGGAACGAGTATGCCTATTACGGCACAAATTTTAAATTTGCTTGCTTTGATGTTTTTTCTTGCTTTTGATGGTCATCATTTAATGCTTTTGTTTTTAAGTCATTCTTTAGGTTATATTAGTTTAGGTGGATTTTATCCGCATGAGAATTTAATGCATTATTTAAATATGGGTATGTTTAATATTTTCATCATAGGTTTTACTATGAGCTTTCCCATACTTGGAATTTCACTTTTAGCCGATGTTATTTTTGGACTTTTGATGAAAACAATGCCACAATTTAATCTTTTAGTTATTGGATATCCTATAAAGATAGCTTTAGGCTTTGTAGTTTTGATTGCTATTTTACTAGTTATGATGCAATATTTTAAAAATTTAATTTTAGAACTTTTTACTCATATGCAAACTCTTTTTTTCTCCTAAGGAAAGGATAAATGAAATTATCGTAAAATAGTGATTATTTTTCAAGGATTAAAGTGATGAAAATTTTACTTTTAAATGAAAACCCTGTAGTTTCAAGACTTGTAAGCCTTAGTGCTAAAAAAATGTCTTATGATTTTGAAGAACTTAATGCTTATAGTGAAAATTTGGGTAATTATGATGTGATTGTTGTAGATAGTGATACTCCAGCACCTTTAAAAATTCTTAAAGAAAAATGCGATAGATTGATTTTTTTAGCCCCGCGAAATCAAAATGTAGATATAGATGCACAAATTTTACAAAAACCTTTTTTACCTACAGATTTTTTAAATTTACTTAATAATAAAGATACAAACAAACATACATCTATTGATTTGCCAATATTAAGTAATGATGAAAATCCTTATGCCGATATAAGCTTGGATTTAGATAATTTAAATTTAGATGATTTGCCTGATGAAAATTCTTTAGATATAAATTCAGATGGAATGGAAGATTTGAGTTTTGATGATGATGCGCAAGATGATAATGCAAACGAAACTTTAGAAACTCAAAATTTAGAAGATGAAAATTTAGAACAAGAAGCAACTAAAGAACAGACTCAAGAAGACATTCAAACTGATTTAGATTTAACTTTGGAAGATGGCGGAAGCGAAAAAGAAGACTTAAGCCAAGAACATACAGCTTTGGATACTGAGCCTAGTTTAGATGAACTAG
>NZ_MJXL01000077.1:28297-28658 GCF_001762785.1 Campylobacter sp. BCW_6463 | reverse complement strand
ACAGCTTTGGATACTGAGCCTAGTTTAGATGAACTAGATGATAAAAATGATGAAGATTTAGAAATCAAAGAAGATGACAAAAATGAAGAAATAAAAAAGCAAGAATTATTAAACGATTCTAAAGCAAATACATTAGAAATGCAAGAAGAGCTTAACGAATCTCAAGATGATAATGCAAACGAAACTTTAGAAACTCAAAATTTAGAAGATGAGAATTTAGAACAAGAAACAACTAAAGAACAGAATCAAGAAGACATTCAAACTGATTTAGATTTAACTTTGGAAGATGGCGGAAGCCAAAAAGAAGACTTAAGCCAAGAACATACAGCTTTGGATACTGAGCCTAGTTTAGATGAACTAG
>NZ_MJXL01000077.1:0-28247 GCF_001762785.1 Campylobacter sp. BCW_6463 | reverse complement strand
ACAGCTTTGGATACTGAGCCTAGTTTAGATGAACTAGATGATAAAAATGATGAAGATTTAGAAGATAACAAAGAATTACAAGCTAATATAAGCGACTTTGATGATCTTCCTGTGGTTGAAGAGCAAGAAAAAGAAATGGATTTTGATGATCTTCCTGAGGATGCTGAATTTTTAGGTCAAGCAAAAGATAGTGAAGAATCAGAGGAAGTTTTAGAGGAGTTTGCTCCTGTTGTGGAAGAAGATGTTCAAGATGAAATGGATGATTTTACTTCAAATTTGAGTACTCAAGATCAAATCAAAGAAGAATTAGCTCAACTTGATGAGCTGGATTATGGTATTGATAGTGATAATAGTAGCAAGGTTTTAGAAGATTTTAAAGATGAACCAATTTTAGACGATAAAGAATTAGGAACAAATGAAGAGGAAGTGGTTGTGCCAAATTTAAATATAAGTGATTTTGATGCATTGAAAGAAAGTGATATACAAGAAGCTCTTGGAGAGGAAATTGTAGAAAAAAATGAAGAGCCTATAGTAAGTAATGCAACTAAAGATGATAATAGTGAAGAGATAGTTAATGAGCTTAGCCAAAGTATAGTAGGAGCGATCACTTCAAGTATTAAGGATGATACCTTAAAAGCTGCTCTTAAGGGTATGAATATGAATATAAATATAAACATTAGTTTTAAAGAGGATTAAAATTGCAAGGTTTTATTTTGTTGATTTCAGGTCCTAGTGGAGCTGGAAAATCAACTCTTTTAAAAAAACTTTTTGATGAATTTGAAGATGAGCTTTATTTTTCTATTTCTTCAACAACTCGCAAACCAAGAGAGGGTGAAAAAAATGGAATACATTATCATTTCATATCCCATGAAGAATTTCAAAAAGGTATAGATGGTGATCATTTTTTAGAATGGGCTAAAGTGCATGAAAATTTTTATGGCACTTCTTTAAAGCACACTCAAGATGCTTTAGATAATGGAAAAATAGTTGTTTTTGATATTGATGTGCAAGGATTTAAAATAGCCAGACAAAAAATGGCTGATAAGATTGTTTCTGTTTTTATTACTACAAAAAATAAAGATGAGCTCAAAAAAAGACTTATTAAGCGAAATACTGATACAATAATACAACTAGAAAAAAGATTACAAAACGCTAGTGATGAAATGAAAGAGCTTAGCGAGTATGATTATCTTATCATTAATGATGAGCTAAAGCAAAGCTATGAAGCATTGCGAGCGATTTTAATTGCCCATAAATTTAGAATCAAAGGGCAGAATCTAGGACAAATTCAAAATATTTGGAATGAAGGAGAATAAAATGGGTGGTTGGTCAAGTCCAAGTCATTGGTTGATTATTTTATTGATTGTTGTATTGCTTTTTGGAGCAAAAAAAATTCCAGAACTTGCAAAGGGTTTAGGCAAAGGTATTAAAACTTTTAAAGATGAAATGAATAATGATGATGAAGTAGCAAAAAATACTCAAAAAATAGAAGAAAACAAAAACACAACTAATAATACAAATGCTGATGCAAGTATAGACGAAACAAAAAAAGCTTAAGGTTTAGTCTTTTGAAAAGTATTATTTTTAATGAAATTAAAAAGATTTTAGAGTGTGATTTTACACTTGAAAATCCAAAGGATAAAAATTTAGCACATTTTGCTACCCCTTTGGCTTTTTCACTGGCTAAGGAATTAAAAAAATCTCCTATGTTGATTGCTAGCGACTTAGCGAGCAAATTTCAAAATCATGATTGTTTTGAATCGGTTGAAGCTGTAAATGGGTATTTAAATTTTAGAATTTCCAAAACTTTTTTAAATGAACTTGCAAATCAGGCTTTAGCAAATCCAAATGATTTTTCTAAAGGAGAAAAAAAACAAGAAAGTTTTTTGCTTGAATATGTGAGTGCAAATCCTACTGGACCTTTACATATAGGACATGCAAGAGGCGCTGTTTTTGGAGACACCTTAACAAGACTTGCAAGACATTTGGGTTATAAATTTGATACAGAATACTATGTCAATGATGCGGGCAATCAAATTTATTTACTAGGGCTTTCTATTTTACTAAGTGTGAAAGAAAATATACTTCATGAAAATGTTGAATATCCAGAGCAATATTACAAAGGCGAGTATATAGCAGATTTGGCAAAAGAAGCTTTTGAAAAATTTGGTAAAGAATTTTTTAGTGAAGAAAATATCCCTAGTTTAGCTGATTGGGCAAAAGATAAAATGCTTGTTTTGATTAAACAAAATTTAGAACAAGCAAAGATTAAAATTGACAGCTATGTAAGCGAAAGATCGTATTATGACGCTTTAAATGCAACTTTAGAATCTTTAAAAAAACATAAAGGAATTTACGAGCAAGAAGGTAAAATTTGGCTTGCTTCTTCGCAAAAAGGCGATGAAAAAGATAGGGTAATTATCCGTGAAGATGGACGCGGGACTTATTTGGCAGCAGATATTGTTTATCATAAGGATAAAATGAGTCGTGGTTATGGCAAGTGTATTAATATCTGGGGAGCAGATCATCATGGTTATATCCCTAGAATGAAAGCTGCGATGGAGTTTTTGGGATTTGACTCTAATAATCTTGAGATTATTTTAGCACAAATGGTTTCCTTGCTTAAAGATGGAGAGCCTTATAAAATGAGTAAAAGAGCAGGAAATTTTATCTTGATGAGCGATGTGATTGATGAAATAGGAAGTGATGCTTTGCGTTATATCTTTTTGAGTAAAAAGTGCGATACTCATTTGGAATTTGATATTAGTGATTTGCAAAAAGAAGATAGCTCTAATCCTGTGTATTATATCAACTACGCACACGCTAGAATTCATCAAGTGTTTGCTAAAGCTGGTAAAAAAATCGATGATGTAATGAGAGCTGATTTACAAAGTTTAAATCACGATAGCGTAAATTTGCTTTTTGAAGCTTTGAATTTAAAAGCTATTTTAAATGATGCTTTTGAGGCTAGAGCTTTGCAAAAAATTCCTGATTATCTTAAAAATTTAGCTGCAAATTTTCATAAATTCTACAATGAAAATAAAGTTATAGGCTCTGCAAATGAAAATGATTTACTTAAATTATTTTCTTTGGTTGCTCTTAGTATTAAAACCGCATTTTCTTTAATGGGTATTGAAGCGAAAAACAAAATGGAACATTAAAACAGCATTTTGCTGTTTTAATAATTTAGTAAAAATACTGCTATTATTACGATAATGATGCCTAAAATTCCTATTTTGTTTAATTTTTCTTTATATAAAATCCATCCACCAAGACAAGTTCCTATGATGCCTATAGCACCCCAAGTTGAGTAAGCTATGCTTAAAGGAACGTATTTTAAAGAAAAAGAAAGTAGAAAAAAAGCAAGTATAGCATTGACAATCGCAGCCAAGCCCCAAATTTTATGTTTAAAACCATCTGATTTTTTTAGCAATAAATTTGCTATGATATCTAAGAATGCTGATAAAACAATGATAAAAATATACATTATTCTTTAACCTCGCCTATATTAATCATGATAATTCCAACGATAGAAAGAACAATGCCTAGAATTTGAGTTAAGGTTAAACTCTCTTTAAAAACTATAAAAGAAACTAAAAGTATAAGAATAATCCCTAAAAGTTCCCATACAGCATAGGCTATGCCTACTTGAATTTTTTTAATTGCCTTGCCCATAAAAAAATAAGAAAAAGCTATAAATAAAGCCATAAATATATAGCCTAAAATTTGATTTTCCATTTTTAAAAAACTAGTACCTAAAACTTCAAATACAATAGCAGCAATCAAGAAAAACCAAGCAACAAAAAGTTCTTTTTTTGCGATATTCAAAAACTTCTCCTAAAATAAATGGTAAAATCATACCATTTAAAGCTTTAATTAGCCTTTTTAGTTTATACTTTTAAGTTTGAAAATCTTTAAAGAAAGTGAGAATTTATGGGACGAGCATTTGAATACCGAAGAGCTTCTAAAGAGGCTAGATGGGATAAAATGAGCAAGCTTTTTCCTAAGCTTGCTAAAGCCATACAAGTAGCTGCTAAAGAAGGTGGCACTGATCCTGATATGAATCCAAAATTAAGAAGCGCTATAGCTACAGCAAAAGCAAATAATATGCCAAAAGATAATATAGATGCAGCTATTAAGCGTGCGAGTGGAAAAGATAGTGCAGATATTAAAAACATTCATTATGAAGGAAAAGCTGCGCATGGAGCTTTAGTTATAGTTGAATGTATGAGTGATAACCCTACACGCACCGTGGCCAATGTAAAAGCTATTTTTAGCAAGAATGGTGGAGAAGTTTTACAAAATGGATCTTTAGGCTTTATGTTTACAAGAAAAGCGGTTTTTCATCTTGAAAAATTTGCAGGAGATTTAGAAGAATTAGAACTTGATTTGATCGATGCAGGGCTTGAAGAATTAGAACAAAATGAAGAAGAGTTGGTAATTAGCGGTGATTATACTGCATTTGGTGAGCTAAGCTCTGCTATAGAAACTAAGGGTTTAGTTCTTAAAAAAGCAGGACTTGAGTATATACCAAACAATCCTGTAAGCTTTAGCGAAGAACAGCTTAGTGATATAGAAAAACTTTTAGATAAGTTAGAAGATGATGATGATGTTCAAGCTGTTTATACAAATATAGATTAAGGAGAAAAATATGATAAAAACAATTGACACAAGCAAAGTAAATGAATACAAATTTGCTCTTATAGAAACTGAAAAAGGTACAATGAAGCTAAAACTTTTTGGTGATGAGGCTCCACAAACGGTTTGTAATTTTGCTACTTTGGCTATTGAAGGATTTTATAAAGATTTAAATTTTCATCGTGTGATTCCAAATTTTGTCATACAAGGGGGTTGTCCACACGGCAATGGTATAGGTGGGCCTGGATATGAAATCATTTGTGAATGTGATGATCAAGAACATAAGCATGAGCGTGGAACCTTATCTATGGCGCATGCAGGACGCGATACGGGTGGATCCCAATTTTTCATTTGTCATAGCCCTCAAGCTCATTTAGATGGGGTTCATACTGTTTTTGGGCAAATTGATCCAAAAGATGAAGAAAGTTTGGAAGTTTTAGACTCTATACGCCAAGGAGATAAAATTTTAGATATAAAAATTTTGTAATTAAATTTAAATCTTATAATGTAAAGCTAGTCATAAAATTTGACTAGCTAAAAATAATTAACACATAATTTTTTTTAAAGCTTTTTTTTCTATAATTATAATTTTATTTCAGTGAAATGTAACAAAATTACAAGGAGTTATGATTATGAAAACTAAGTTTTCACTTATTTTAAGTGCTTGTCTTCTTTCATCTTCACTTTTTGCTAAAAATACAGATGATGAAATAACCAAGCTTCAAAAACAGCTTGCACAAATTCAAGCTGAACTTGCACAAATCAGAAAAGAAAGGGAAGCTCAAGCTAAGCAAAATGAAGCTGTAAAAGCTGAACTTGCTGATCTTAATGATAGAGCTGATGAAACAGAATTTCAAGCTGCTTTAAGCAAGGTTAAATTTGGACTTGAGTTTTCAACAGCGGTTTCAAATACAAACTATAAAGTTAGCGGACAAGATTATAGTGCTAATAACAAATGGATGAATGAGCTTCATTTAAATATGAATGCTGATATTAATGATAAAACCAAATTCTATGGTCGTTTATCTATGGCTAAAAACTGGTCTCAAATGGGTTGGAGTGGTACTCCTTATGACTTAGATGCAGGAAGAAACACAAGAACAAGTGGGCCTGTACTTTATGTAGATAGAGCTTATCTTGATTACTATATCACACCTGAGTGGATTGCAACTATAGGAAGACAGCCAGGAACCGATGGTCCAGGAAGTAATCTTAGAAACAATGCTTTAAGACAATCCACTTATCCAGCCTTGGCAATCAACGCTCTAGGTGATGCAGCGGTGATCACTTATAAACCTGAAAGTTTGCAAGATCATAAGGTAGCTATCCGTGCAGCTTATGGTAAAACTTATCAATGGGATGAAGAAGGCAAGGTAAGAGACTGGATGAGTGATCAAAAAGATGCTGATGCAAATCTTTACTATGCTGCAGTAGAAGGAGAGCTTCCTATAGAAGGCATGGGAGATAATTTAATATTATTTAATATTGCATATTTAAGCGATTTTGCTTTGCCGCTTAACAATGGTCCAATTGCTTTATCACCTAGTGGTGTCGGTACTACTATTCTTGATGATGATGGTGTGGTAAATTTAGGAGATTTAACTATAGCAAATCTTCATTTTGAAAACTATAAAGCTTTTGGAACGAATTTTAATTATTTTCTATCTTTAGGTTATTCTCACGGGAATAACAATCAATTAAGTTCGACATTAAGTGCAATTCTTAAAAGTCAAGGTTATGGCGATGGCAAGTTTAATGAAGAAGATGGCTATGCTGTACATGTAGGTGGACGCTATGATTTTACCAAGGCTTTAAAAGTAGGATATGAGTTCTTCTGGGGAAGTAGATACTGGTATACTATGAGCCGTCCAAGTATCAATGATCCACTTAATATAAGAATGACAAGAGGAACAGCACATGATTTTTATGTGATTTATCAACTTGATAGATATCAATTCTTACGCTTAAGCTATACTAATATCCAAAACATTTGGGGCAATCGTGGCTTACCATTTGGTGGAGCGAAAAAAGATAAAGCAAGAGCTGATAATATCATGTTAATGTATAATGTAAAATTCTAAGGAGCAAAAGATGAGAAAAATACTTTTTGCAAGTTTATTACCTATCATTGCTTTGGCTGATTGTGCAAGTTTGATGGCAAAATACGAAGCTCCAGAGCCAGAGTCAAAAACAATGAAACAAGTTGAACGCTGGATTAGTAAAAAAGTTAGCGATCCAGCTGATGCTGCTATTTTAAAAGAGTGCATGATCGCTCGTGCAGCGGACAATCCAAATCAAGTTTCAGTTGCAGGTAAATAAAAAAAGCGGTGTAAAACCGCTTTTTACTGTTTAATCTTTTAAGCTACAATTTTTTAAAATTTTTCTTCAAATAAGGCTAATATGCAAGAAATCATTTCTTTTATTGTTGAGACGGCTAGCGCTTGGGGGTATTTGGGTATTATTATCTTAATGACCTTAGAGAGTTGTTTTATACCTTTTCCAAGTGAAGTTGTTATGATACCTGCTGGATATTTGGCACATAAAGGAGAACTTGATATTACTCTTTGTATACTTAGCGGGACTTTAGGTTCTGTTTTAGGGGCTTTGATTAATTACTATATTTGCTTTTTTTGGGGTAAAAATTTTGTATTAAAATGGGGTAAGTATTTTGGCATAAATGAAGCCAAATTTGCTAAATTTGAAGAATTTTTTAACAAACACGGGGAATTTTCAACCTTTACTTGTCGTCTTTTACCAGGAATTCGTCAGTACATCTCTATGCCTGCAGGTTTGGTAAAAATGAAACTTGTAAATTTTATACTTTTTACTGCACTTGGTAGTGCTATTTGGGTGGCTATACTTGTATTTTTGGGTTATTATATAGGACAAAATGAAGAGTTGATTAAAACTTATTTAACTCAAATTTTAATCATTATAATTGTTTTTGTGATTTTAGCAAGTTTAATTTATATCAAAATCAAAAAGCCTTTTAATAAATGATTTAAATTATAAATATTTTTTTCTTTATTATTTTCAAATTTGCTATAATTGTAATAAATTCAAGTTAAAGATGATCAAAATATGGAAAAACCTGATATACAAAGATTAACTAATTTTTTAATCATATATACTAAAACTTTGCTAGGTGCTGGAACTTATACAGCTAGGGTGGCAAAATGCGTAGGAAGAATAGCCGAGGTTTATGGCTATGAGATAAATATCAATTTCTTTTTTCATCATATTACTTTAAATGTTGTAGATATGGATGATAACTCCATTCAAAGAACTTATGTCATACCCAATCATCATGCCCATGTTAATTTCAAGCTTATTTTTGATTTAAGTGCTTTAAGCTGGGCTATATATGATCACAAATACGATCTTGAAAAAGCGCAAGTTGTTTTTGAGAAAATTTCTCAACAAAAAAAGCATTCTTATTTGCTTAATCTTTTGTTTGTTTCTATGGCAAATTCGGCTTTTTGTAGGCTTTTTGGCGGTGATTTTGGCGCTGGAAATTTAGTGTTTTTTGCAACTTTCGTGGGATTGTTGTTAAGATATATTTTAACTAAAGCAAAGATTGATTTAAGAATTCAATACATTCTTTGTTCTTTTATCTCATCGTGGTTTGTATTTTTTGGACTGGATATGGGATATACCAATACTTCTGATGTGGCTTTGGGTTCTAGTATTTTATATCTTATACCAGGGGTATTTTTTATAAATTCTGTGATTGATATATTAAAAGATCATATTTTAATGGGGCTTAGTCGTATTATCAGCGTGGCTATTTTGATTTGTTGTATAGCACTTGGAATTTACATGACGCTTAGTATTTCGGATTTTGGGATTTTAAGATGATTGAATTTATTTTAAGAGATATGTTTTTTGCTGCTGTGGCGGGATTTGGCTTTGCTTATGCTTGCAATCCACCTTTAAAAACCCTTATTTTATCTGCTCTTTTAGCAGCAATTGCGCATGGGCTTCGTTTTACTTTGGTGGAATATTTTCATTTTCAAACTTTAGCAATTGCAACTTTTGTTGCTTCATTTTGTATAGGATGTTTAGGAATTGTTCTAGCAAAAATCATCAAAACCCCTGCTGAAATTATCGCTTTTCCTGCTCTTATTCCTATGATACCTGGAATTTATGCTTATAAAGCGATTTTGTATCTTATTTCTTTTATACGCAGTGATGATTTGAAGGCTAAGTCTGAATTTTTGGTTCAATTTTTTGATTATTTTTTTACAACTGTTTCTGTGACTTTGGCTTTAGCTATAGGAGTGAGTGTTACTTTGCTTATATTTTTTGAACAAAGTTTTATGATGACTAGACATGCAAAAAAACATTAAAACTTGTTGTAAAATTGTTTAACATTTCTTTTTATAATTTTAAATCAAAAATTTAAAAAAGGCGGTATTGTATGTTATGTCCAGTTTGCAATGTGGATTTGGTTATGAGCGATAGGAGTGGAGTTGAGATTGATTATTGTCCAAAATGTCGTGGCGTTTGGCTTGATCGTGGAGAACTTGACAAAATCATAGAACGCAGTGTCCCTAATGCAGCAAATTTTAACCAAGTTTCAAGACAAGAGTCAAGATATAATAACTCAGCTTATCATCAGCACAATGATTACTATAAAAAGAAAAGGAAAGAAAGTTGGCTAGGCGAACTTTTTGACTTTTAATTTTTATAAGAATAACAAATATTTATATTCTTTTTAACTTAATATCTTAAAATGTCAAGCAAAAAGGATATAAAATGTATAAATTTTTATCACACGAGCCTTTAGTTAACAAATCTTGTAATCATAATCACGAAGAACATTCTCATGAACATCATCATTCCCATGCTGATGCAAGAAGTGTGGATAAAAAGATTTTAAAAATTTCTCTTTTAATGACTTTTTCTATGATGCTTGTGCAATTTATTTATTCAATCCTTTCAAATTCTTTAGCACTTTTAAGTGATACTTTGCATATGTTTTCTGATGTTTTTGCCTTAGCTCTTAGTTTTTTAGCCATTATAGCTGTAGAAAAATGGCAAGATCATCAAAAGACCTTTGGGTATTTTCGTCTTGAAGTTTTAGTGGCTTTTATCAATGCTTTAACTATTATTTTATCGGCTTTATTTATCATTTATGAGGCTATAGAAAAATTTATTAATCCAAAAGAAATTGACGCTAAAACCATGATAATTGTAGCTATTTTGGGCTTTTTGGTAAATGGGATTAATGCTTTGATGATGTTTAAGGGTGCAAATTTAGAAAATGTCAATATGAAATCTGCTTTTTTACATATGATGAGTGATTTATTGGGTTCTTTAGTGGTTATTATAGGTGGGATCGCGGTGTATTTTAGTGGTATTGTTTATATAGATACGATTTTAGCTATTGTATTATCAATCTTGCTTTTAAGATGGGCAATTATCTTGCTTAAACAAAGCGCTAATGTCTTGCTTGAAAGTTCTCCTGTGGATATAGAAAAAGTAAGACAAGTTTTACTTTTAAATCCTAGTGTGGATGAGGTGGTGGATTTGCATATTACTCAAATTACCAATAAAATGTTAGTAGCTTCTATGCATTTAAAAGTGAAAGTTTGCGATCTAAAGGAATTTGAAAAACTATCTCAGGATTTATCCCATAAATTACTACATGAATTTGAAATCGGGCACATTACTATACAACCTATAAGGAGTGAAAATGAAATTTAAAGTAAAAAATGTTAATTGCATGAATTGTGTAAATTTGATCAAAAATTCTCTTGAAGATGAATTTGGAAATATAGAAGTGGATTTGGAGCAAAAAATTTTAAGTTTAAATTTAGAAGAGAATCAAGTATCAAATTTTTCAAAAGAATTTCAAGATTTAGGTTTTGAAATCATAGAGCGTTTATAATGGAAGAATTGCGTATAAAAATAGGTAAAATGACTTGCGTTAATTGTTCTAACGCTATAGAAAGAGCTTGTAAAAAAATTGATGGTGTTAAAGATGCTAGTGTTTCTTATGTGAATTCTAGCGGAGTTTTTTTACTTGAAGATCAAGAAAAACGCAAAGATATCATCGCAAAAATTAAAAATTTAGGCTTTGAAATTTTAGAAGATGAACAAAGCTTGAACGCATACAAGGCAAAAAAACACTTAGAATTAAGAAAAAATTTGCTTTTAAGTATAGTTTTGAGTGTGATTATTATGTATTTTGAAATGTTTGTTAAAACTTCTTTTTCGCAAAATATCCAAATGGCTTTGAGTTTTTTTGGGATATTTTACTGTGGGAGAGACTTTTTTTCTCATGCTTTTTTAGGCCTTAAAAGCAAAAATTTAGATATGAATACCCTTGTAGCTTTAGGGACTTTGAGTGCTTTTGTGTATTCTTTTTTGGTGTATTTGCAAATTTTTAAAGAAGAAGATTTGTATTTTAGTGGTGCAATGATGATTATTTCCTTTGTGCTTTTAGGAAAATATCTTGAAAGTAAAGCTAAATTTAAAGTACAAGATTATCAAAGAATTTTGGAAAATATAGATACAAAAAAGACAAAAATTTTGCTTGAAGATGAAAGTATTAAAGAAATTCCAAGTTCTTTTGTCAAAAGTGGCGATGTGCTTTTGGTAAAAGAAGGAGAAAGCATTGTTGCAGATGGGGTAGTGCTTTTAGGGAGCGCAGAGCTTGATATGAGTTTTTTAAATGGGGAGTTTTTACCTGTTTTAAAAAAAGAAGGCGATGAAGTTCAAGCAGGAGCAGTAGTTTTAAATGGTGCTTTAAGGATCAAAGCAAACAAAAAGGCTATGGATAGTACTTTAGAACAAATCAAAAATCTAGTTTTTGAAGCAGGAAATATCAAAAGTCCTTTGGCAAATTTAGCAGATCAAATTTCTAAATACTTTGTAGGGGGTATAATATTTTTTGCTTTTTTAGTTTTTGTTTTTTGGGCGGTAAAAGCGGATTTAAATACAGCTTTTTTACACGCTTGTGCTGTGCTTTTGATTTCTTGTCCTTGTGCTTTAGGGCTTGCAACGCCTATAGCTTTGGTTGTGGCAAGTGCAAATGCGGCAAAAAATTTCATTCTTATTAAAAATCCTGCTGCTTTAGAAAAATTAGCCTTAGTTAAGTACGCTTTTTTTGATAAAACAGGTACATTAACAAAGGAAAATTTGAGTATTTTTAAGCACAATCTTTCTAAAGATGATTTTGATAAATTATGTCAAATTGAAAGTTTAAGCTCTCATCCTATAGCCAAGGCTTTGCATAAAGATCAAATTTTTGATTTAAAGGGCGAGGGAAGAGTGATTGTGGGTTCTGGTATAAAATACAAAGAAGATAATAATATTTATCTTGTAGGTAGCGCGGAGTTTTTGCACAAAAATGAAGTTGACACAAAAGAAAGCGATATCTTTTTTGATTCTTTTAAAGAATATGTTAGGGTGTATTTTGCTAAGAATAAAAAGTGTTTAGGTGGTGTTTTGTTAAGCAATGCTTTAAAAGATGGGGCCAAAGAGCTTGTGTTAAATTTAAAAGGGCAAAATCTTAAAACTTTTATTTTAAGTGGTGATCATATAAAAAATGTAGAAAAAATAGCTAAAGAATTACAAATAGACGAATTTCATGCCCAACTTAAGAGTGAAGAAAAACTACAAATCATTCAAAAATTTAAAAAAACTCTTTTTGTAGGAGATGGGATCAATGATGCGGCGGCTTTATCTGCTGCAAGCGTGAGTATGAGTTTTTCAAAGGCAAATGAACTTGCAAAAAAAACAGGAGATTTTATCTTGATAAAAGATGATTTATCAGCGATTTTTAAATGTTTTAAACTTGCTAAAAAAACACGCAGGATTATTAAGCTAAATCTTTTTTGGGCTTTTATTTATAATGTACTTTGCATTCCTATCGCAGCAGGATTTGTACCTTTTATCACTTTAAGTCCTCATATAGCAGCACTTGCAATGTGTTTTAGTTCTGTTGCTGTGGTACTTAATTCTTTAAGGCTTAAAAGAATTTAAAAATTTAATTTTTATTAAGAATATATTATTAAAATGGTATAAATGTAATAAAAATGTTTTTGCATAAGTAAAATGATTTGATTTTCAAAAATTATTATTTTGCTTACCGTTGCATCGTTAGCAGGTATAGTGGTTTTTAGAAATGTGACAGATTACAATTCTAATTTCCAATTTGTTTCGCATTGTGATGAGTGCGGATATAAAGTCTGATTATTTAGGTAATGCTATAGTTTATGGGGTTATTACTTCTCCTGTGATTCATCATATAGGCTATATAATAATTATTCTTTTTGAAATTTTTATTACCTTAACAGCCCTAAAAGGTGTTTATGATATGTTTAAAGCTAGAAATTTAGATGCTCAAAGCTTTCTTAACGCTAAGATTTTTGGGATTATTTCCTTAACTTGTTGCTGTATTTATGGTTTGCCTTTCAAGTAGTTGCTGCAGAATGGTTTGAAATGTGGATGAGTAATGTTTGGAATGGTTTGCCTGGTGCTACAAGATTGGTAACTTATATGTTTTTAGCTTTGATTTTCATCTCTCTTAAAAATGATGATTAATTTTCTATACTAGGCTCCCCAAAACAATCTTTAAGAGCCTCTTTAAGATCTTCTTGTGGGTCAAATTTTTTAGCTCCTTCTTTAAGCATATTAATAGAACTTTGAATATTGTTTTTATTTTCACTGTTTGGTAATTCTTGAGTTAAGGATTGAAGCTTATTTTCATCAATTGTTAGTGCTTTTTGCACATTAATTTTTACATTTTCTCCAAATTTAGCTTTAAAAAGTTCTTGTATGAGTTTAAAACCTTTATTGAGCGTATCGCGATTTTGTCCTTGTGCGTTTGAGCTTATATTTAAAGTATTGCTTTCAAAACTAATAAATTTTGTGCTTTGTTTAAAGCATTCTGCAAGATCAAAATCCCTATCATAAATACTATCAAGCAAGATTTCATAAGCATTTTTTTCTATTTTTTTCTCAAGATTAGGCATGATAGGAGAAGGTGTGATCTTAGGTGTAGTATTTGTTATATTTTCTTGTTTGATTTCTTGGATTTGTGCGTCAATTTCTTTTAAATGACTTGCTTCCATCATCATAAAAGCCATAACACAAAGCGTAAAGCCATCATCATCGCAAAGCATATTTTTAGCTTTTGATAAAATACGGAAAAATCTTTCATAAATTAAAGTAGAAAATTCTGTACTTTTTGCAAAAAAACTTTCTTTTAAATAAAAAAGCATTTCATCAATCACGCTTGAAGCTTCATAGTCTTGCAATTCTTCTAAATATGCAAAAACTTTTTCTTTGTCTTTTGTTAAAATAGCTTGATAAAAGGCTTTGATTTTTTGAGGATCTAAAAAGCCTAGCATATCTGTAATTTTACTAATGCTGATTTCATTTTGACAAAAAATAATAGCTTGATCAAGTAAGGTTAAAGTATCTCTTAAAGATCCATTGCCGCTTCTTGCTATGAATTTTAAAGCTTCTTCTTCAAATTTAACATTTTCTTTAAGTAAAATTTCTTTAAGATGATTTAAAATTTCACTTTGTGGAATTTGTTTAAAGCGAAAATGTTGCGTTCTTGAAAGTACAGTAGCTGGGAGTTTTAAAGGATCTGTTGTTGCAAGTATAAATTTAACATAACTTGGTGGTTCTTCTAAGGTTTTTAAAAGTGCATTTGCAGCTTGCGGGGTAAGCATATGTACTTCATCGATGATGAAAATTTTAAATCTTGCCATAGAAGGGGTGTATTTGGTTTGCTCGATTAAGGTTTGTATGTCTTCAAGTCCACGGTTGCTTGCAGCATCCATTTCTATAATGTCTATATGTTTGCCTTCAAGTGCTGCAAGACAGTGCTTGCAAGTGCCACATGGAGTATCACTTGGTCCTTGTTCGCAAACTAAAGCACGAGAAAAAATTCTAGCACTTGAGGTTTTTCCGCTTCCTCTAAGTCCTGAAAAAAGATAAGCATGAGCTAAGCGATTATGATTTAGAGCGTATTTTAAACTTACGCTAACTGTTTTTTGTCCTATGAGTTCATCAAAGGTTTTTGGTCTGTATTTAATCGCTAGAGCTTGAAGCATTTTCTACTCGTTCATTATAGATAAAAGTTCTACATTGTCTTTGGTTTTAAGCATTTTAGAATATAAAAATTTCAATGCCTCAACATCATCCATTTGAGAAATCGCCGAACGGATCGCCCAAATTTTTTGAAGATTTGCTACGCCTTGGAGTAATTCTTCTTTTCTTGTTCCTGATTTGATGATATTAATCGCAGGATAAATTCTTCTATCGGCGATATTTCTATCAAGAACTATTTCGCTATTTCCTGTGCCTTTAAATTCTTCAAAAATCACATCATCCATTCTTGAACCTGTGTCAATTAAAGCTGTAGCAACTATGGTTAAAGAGCCTCCATTTTCTATATTTCTAGCTGCACCAAAAAAGCGTTTTGGTTTGTGCAAAGCATTAGCATCTACCCCACCGCTTAGGACTTTTCCACTGCTTGGAGTTGCGGTGTTATAAGCACGTGCCAGTCTTGTGATACTATCAAGTAAGATGATAACATCTTTTCCTGTTTCTACCATTCTTTTGGCTTTTTCTATCACGAGTTCAGCTACACGCACATGATTATAAGCAGGTAAATCAAAAGTAGAACTAAAAACTTCGCCTTTTACACATCTTTGCATATCGGTAACTTCTTCAGGTCTTTCATCGACTAAAAGCACGATTAAATGCATTTCTGGGTGGTTTTTTGCAATGGCAGCAGCAAGTTCTTTCATAAGCTCTGTTTTACCTGTGCGTGGTGGAGCAACGATGAGTCCGCGTTGTCCTTTCCCTATAGGAGTAAAAAGATCCAAAACACGACCTGTAAGCTTCATTGCATCGTATTCGAGTTTGATTTTTTCTGTTGGAAAAATAGGGGTTAAGTTATCAAACAAAGGTCTTTCTTTGGCTTCTTGTAAAGGCAGATAATTGATCGCTTCGATTTTTAAAAGAGCGTAGTATTTTTCCTGATCTTTTGGCTCTCTTACCTGTCCTGTAACGATATCGCCTACACGCAGAGCAAATTTTCTAATTTGTGAATTTGAAACATAAGCGTCATTAACACTATCGCTAAGATTGGAGTCCATGCCTCTTAAAAAGCCATAACCTTCAGAAGAAATTTCTAAAATTCCTGTAAAAAGTATGAAACCACCTTTTTTTGTTTGTGCTTTTAAAATTTCAAAAATAAGTTCTTGGCGGCGAAATTCTCTTGGGTTTTCGATTTCACATTCATTGGCGATTTTAACTAGATTTTCTAGATCTAATAATTTTAATTCTTCGATTTTATAACCTTCCACTGGAACGTGGGTTCTTTGATGTTGTTTTTTTTCTTTTTCCATAAGTCCTCGTAAGATTTAGCAGAATATTTTTTGTAAAATGTGATTTTAGTAAAAAAGTACACTTTTTGTCAAATTTGTTTATAATTATAAAAAATATTTTTTTAAAGAATGATTATGAAATGTGAACATTGTAGACTTGATTATAAACAAGCTCAAATGATAGAGTATAAGGGTAATTTTTTTTGTTGCAAGGGTTGTGAGAGCGTTTGGGAAATTTTGCATGAAAGTGGATTAGATGAGTTTTATGAAAAGCTTGGAAATCAAACTTTAAGTCCTGTAAATTTTCAAAATGAAATGAAAAATTATGATGAGTTTATTACTAAAACCAAAGAAGGATTTAGTGAAATTTATCTCATGATACACGGTATAGAATGTGCAGCTTGTGTGTGGCTTAATGAGAAAATTTTAACCAAGCAAGAAGGAATTTTAGAACTTGATATCAATCATTTAAACCATAAAGCACGTATTGTTTTTGATGAGCAAAGCATTTCTTTGGTGCAAATTTTAAGACTTATTGAAAGCATAGGTTATAAAGCGAGTGCTTATGATGCGAGCAAGGCTTCAAAAAAAGCGGATTTATTAAAAAGGGAATTTTATTCTAAGCTTGTTGTGGCTATAGCTTGTGTGATGAATATCATGTGGATAGCAGTGGCAAAATACGCAGGATTTTTTAGCGGTATGGATAAGGATACTAAGGATATTTTAAATTTTGCTGAATTTATCCTTTGTTCTCCTGTGCTTTTTTATACGGGATCTCATTTTTATAAAAGCGCTTTTAAAACTTTAAAAATACATAGTTTAAATATGGATGTATTGGTGATTAGCGGAGCGAGTTTGGCTTATGTTTATTCTTTATGGGCTATGTTTTTTAGGGTAGGGGAAGTGTATTTTGACTCTGTGGCGATGATAATTTGCTTTGTATTTATAGGTAAATATCTTGAGATGTTTAGCAAAAAGCGTGCTTTAGATACCATAGATGGGCTTAATGATTTTTTGCAAAATGAAGTTTTGGTTTTTGATGGTAAAGAATTTGTTTCTAAAGAAGTGCAAAAGGTTTGTTTAGGAGATAGAATTTTACTTAAAACTGGAGATAAAATTTTAATCGATGGGATTTGTAAAAGTGGTGAAATGAGCGTGGATACCTCTTCTTTAAATGGAGAAAGTATTCCAAAACTCATACAAAAAGAAAATGAAATTTTTTCAGCTTGTATAGTGCTTGATGGAAGTGTGGAGTATGAAGCAACAAAGCTTTACAAAGATTCAAAACTCAGTCAAATTATCCAGCTTTTAGAACTTGCGAGTTCTAAAAAAGCAAAACTTGAAAGTTTGGTCAATAGTCTTTCGGCTTATTTTTCTAGAACGGTTTTATTGATCGCTTTTATTTGTTTTGCTTTTTGGTTTTTTTATAAAGATGCAAGTTTTGAAATTTCTTTAGTCAATGCGATTGCAGTTTTGATTATCGCTTGTCCTTGTGCTTTGGCTTTAGCAACGCCAGTGAGCAATCTTGTGGCCTTAGGTAGGGCTTTAAAAAAGCATATTTTGTTTAAAAGTTCTAGTGTGATAGAAGATTTAAGCAAATGTGATTGCGTGGTATTTGATAAAACGGGTATTTTAACCAAAATAGAGCTTGAACTTAAAGAGGTTTTTTTAGATAAAGCGCTTGATTTAAACGAGCTTTATAATTTTGTAAAACTTTCTAAACATCCTATATCTCAAAATATTGCGTCGTATTTAAAGCAAAAAGGAGCTAAGGATTTAAATTTGAATTTTAAAAAGCATTCAAGTATTCAAGCTAAAGGTTTAAGTGCTGAGTTAAATGAAGGGTTGCTTTTAGGCGGAAGTTCTAAATTTTTGCAAGAAAAGGGTATTGTGGCTAAAGAATTTGATAATACACATTTTATTTTTGCTAAGGAAGGTAAAATTTTAGCTTTTTTTGAGTTTGATAGTGTTTTAAGAGAAGGTGCAAAAGAGCTTATCACTTATCTTAAAAAAGAAAAAAAAGAATTAATGATACTTAGTGGTGATCATCAAAAAGCAGTGGCAAAAATCGCTAGAAAATTAGAAATTCAAAATTATCAAGCTTCTTGTTTGCCTGAAGATAAAATGAAAACTATAGAAAATTTAAGCAAAAATTACAAAGTTTTATTTGTAGGTGATGGGGTAAATGACGCACTAGCTTTAAAATACGCAAGTGTTTCGATGACTTTAAGAGAAGGAAGTGATTTAGCTATAGAAAGTAGTGATGTCTTGCTTTTAAAAAATGACTTGCTTTCTTTAAAAAAAGCCATCAAATTATCTAAAAATACCTTTAAAATTATCAAGCAAAATCTTGCTTTTTCTTTGTTTTATAATGCTTGTACCATACCTTTGGCTTTTTTGGGTATGATAAATCCTTTATTTGCTGCTATTTCTATGTCTTTTAGTAGTATAATAGTCGTTTTAAATGCTTTAAGGATCAAAGAATGAATAGTATAATCATGATGATGATAGGGGTTTCTATCTTAGCGTTTTTTATCATTTTGGCAACTTTGCTTTGGGGGATTAAAAATAAGCAATTTGATGATGATTATAAATTTACTACTTTAAATGATGATGAGGATTCTTTGCGTGATGCCATAGAATTAGAAAGGCGTAAAAAAGAAGCTTTGGATAAAAAAAGGCTTTCTTAAAAAGGAAAGCCTTTTTTAGAAATTATTTTAAAGTTTCAATATGAGCTTCGATAGCTTTAAAATCTTCTTCGGTTAAACCTTTAAGGTTAAGTTTCATGATCGCACCTTGACCATAAGCATTTCTTTTACCTTCTGAATATTCTTTCATGTATTGAAGTCTTTCAGCAGAAGAAAGAGTTTTTAAAGCTGGAACTTTGTTTAAGTAAACTTTGTCAGCATTTGCACCATGGCATACTGCGCATTTTTTAAAAAGTGTAGCACCATCTGCAGCAAAAGCAGAAACACCAAGACATGCCAAAGCAGAAACTACTAATAATTTTTTCATTTGATTTCTCCTCAGTAAAAATTAGATTGCCAGATATTATATATCTTTATTTTTATAAAAATCTTAAGAAAATAAAGATAATGTTTATTTTCTTTTCAAAAAAGCTATATTATAATGTTTTTTATGAAAACAAAAGCATTATTTTTAGATAGAGACGGTGTGATTAATATAGATAAAAAATATGTCTATAAAATAGAAGATTTTGAATTTTGTGATGGAATTTTTGAACTTTGTAGATATTTTTTAGCTAAAAAATATTTGCTTTTTATAGCGACAAATCAATCAGGCATTGCAAGAGGATATTATAAGGAAAGTGATTTTTTTAAGCTTTGTGATTATATGCTTAAAGAATTTACTAAACAAGGTATAAAAATTGATAAAATTTATCATTGTCCGCATTTAGAAGGTTGTGAATGTCGCAAACCTAAAGCAGGAATGCTTTTAAAAGCAAAAGATGAGTTTAATTTAGATATGAAAAATTCTATTTTTATCGGGGATAATCTAAGCGATATGCAAGCAGGGTTAAATGCTAATATTGGCACTTTGATTTTGGTAAATGAAGAAAAAAAAGAAGGCGATTTTTTTAGACAATTTAAAAATTTAAAAGAAATTTTGAGTTTTTTTAAAGAAAAGGACATTTAAATGAGAGTAGCAATCACAGGTGGTGCAGGATTTATAGGTTCGCAACTGGCTTTAAATTTGCAAGAAAAACATGAAATTTTAATCATTGATAAAATGCGTAGCAGTGCGACTTTTGAAAATGGAAATTTACAAAGTTTTGGACATTTTAAAAATTTACTTGAATTTGATGGAGAACTTTTTGCAGGCGATATTAACGATGAAAAAGTTTTAAAAAAGATTGAAGATTTTAAGCCAGACATTATTTTTCATCAAGCAGCAATTTCAGACACTACGGTTTTTGATCAAACTAAGGTTTTGCAAACCAATTTAAATACTTTTAAAGATTTTATAGAACTTAGCATAGATCTTAATGCAAAGCTTATTTATGCAAGTTCAGCTTCGGTTTATGGTGATGCAAAAAGTCCACAAACTGTAGGTAAAGATGAAGAACCAAAAAATCCTTATGCTTTTTCAAAATTGATGATGGATAAGCTAGCGAAAAAATACTACGATAAAGCCCATTTAGTAGGACTTAGATATTTTAATGTTTATGGAAAAGGCGAATTTTATAAAAACAAAACCGCTTCTATGGTTTTACAATTTGGCCATCAAATTTTAGCAGGAAAAAATCCACGCTTGTTTGAAAGAAGTGATCAAATTTATAGAGATTTTACTTATATTAAAGATGTTATTAATGCCAATTTAATCGCTCTTGACTCAAAATGTGGAGTTTATAATGTAGGTAGTGGTAAAGCAAGGACTTTTCAAGATATAGTTGATATTTTGCAAAAAGAGTTAAAGACTGATTTGCCTTGTGAATATATCCCAAATCCTTATGTAAAATCTTATCAATTCCATACTGAAGCAAAGCTAGATCAAACTTGGGATTATCAGCCAAAATTCACTTTAGAAGAAGGGGTAAAAGATTATTTAGGTGAGATAAAAAGACTTTTTGAAAAGGAAGTAAATGCTTGAGTTTTTAAGTCAGCAAAAACCTAAAATTTTAATTATAGGGGATTTTATGGTGGATAATTACACTTGGTGTGATTGTTCGCGTATCAGTCCTGAAGCTCCTGTTTTGGTAGCTAAAACTCTTAAAGAAGATAAAAGATTAGGTGGGGCTGCGAATGTTTATGCAAATTTAAAAAGCTTGGGAGCTGATGTTTTTGCGCTTGGTGTTGTGGGTGATGATGAGAGTGGGAAATTTTTACAAGAAAATTTAAAAGGAGAATTTTTGATCCAAAAAGGACGCAAAACCCCTTTTAAAAATCGCATTATGGCACACAATCAGCAGGTTTTAAGACTAGATGAAGAAGACATAAGTGCAATTTTGCTTGAAGATGAACTTATAGCTTTGTTTGATGAAAAGATTAAAGATTTTAAAGCTGTGGTTTTAAGTGATTATGCCAAAGGTGTTTTAACCCCTAAAGTTTGCAAGGCTGTGATAAAAAAGGCTAAGGCTTTAAATATCCCTGTTTTAGTTGATCCTAAAGGCAGTGATTTTAGTAAATATAGCGGTGCAACCTTACTCACGCCTAATAAAAAAGAAGCTTTAGAAGCTTTAAAATTTGAAAATTTAGAGGGTGAAAATTTAGAAAAAGGGATTAAAAAATTAAAAGAAGATTTTGCTTTGCGTTATTCTATCATCACTCTTTCAGAAGCGGGGATCGCACTTTTTGATGAGGGTTTAAAAATCGCACCTGCTAAAGCTTTAGAAGTTTATGATGTAACAGGGGCTGGCGATAGTGTGATCGCCATTTTGGCTTTTTGTTTGGCAAATGGGATTGAAATTTTTAAAGCTTGTGAACTTGCTAATGAAGCTGCAGCTGTTGTAGTGAGTAAAATAGGTAGTGTGAGTGTGAGTTTTGATGAGATTAAGAGTTTTAATCGTGTGGATTTTGAGAAAAAAATCAAAAGCAAAGAAGAACTTTTAACGCTTTTAAAACAAAATGATAAAAAGATCGTTTTTACAAATGGTTGTTTTGATATAGTGCATTTTGGACATATAAAATACCTTGAGAAAGCTAAAAGATTGGGTGATGTTTTGATTGTAGGTTTAAACTCAGATGCGAGTGTGAAAAGACTCAAAGGCGAGAGTCGTCCTGTAAATTCAGAGTTTCAAAGAGCTTGTATGTTGGCAGCTTTTTATTTTGTAGATTTTGTAGTGATTTTTGATGAAGACACACCTTTAGAACTTATAAGCTTTTTAAAACCTGATATTTTGGTTAAAGGAGCTGATTATAAAGATAAGCTTGTTGTGGGTGCTGATATCGTTTCAAGAGTTGAATTAATCGACTTTGAAGAAGGATTTAGCACAAGTAAGATTATAGAAAAGATTAAGGATAAAAAATGATAAATTTAGTAGAAAAAGAATGGCAAGAACATCAAAAAATCGTTCAAGAAAGTGAAATTTTAAAAGGACAAATCGCTAAAGTAGGTGAGCTTTTATGTGAGTGCTTAAAAAAAGGTGGTAAAATTTTAATCTGTGGAAATGGTGGAAGTGCAGCTGATGCACAGCATTTTGCAGCTGAACTCAGTGGGCGTTATAAAAAAGAACGCAAGGCTTTAGCAGGTATAGCACTTACAACCGATACTTCAGCACTTAGTGCTATAGGAAATGACTATGGTTTTGAGTTTGTTTTTTCAAGACAAGTGGAAGCTTTAGGAAGTGAAAATGATATTTTAATCGGTATTTCAACGAGTGGAAAAAGCCCTAATGTTTTAGAAGCTTTAAAAAAAGCAAAAGAACTTAATATGCTTTGTTTAGGGCTTAGCGGAAAGGGTGGTGGAATGATGAATAAGCTTTGTGATTATAATCTTGTCGTGCCAAGCGATGATACGGCTAGAATTCAAGAAATGCATATTTTAATCATACACGCACTTTGTCAGATCATAGATGAGAGCTATAAAACTGATTTATAAAAACCTATGAAAAACTATAAATAAATATCAAATATTTTTAGATTTTTATTGAAAATTTATTATTTTTACTTAAAATTTATACAAGGAACTTTTTATGGTAAATCAACCAACGGCTACTATTTTTGCTGGTGTAAATGGTGCAGGAAAGACTACTTTATATTTTTTAGCACAAGAGCAAGGAATAAATTTAGGTTATCGCATAAATGTAGATGAGATAGCTCAAAGCATTGGAGATCATAGAGATAGACAAACTCAAATTCGTGCCTCAAAGATAGCTATAAAAATGCGTAAAGTATATATAAATGATAAACTTAATTTTAATCAAGAAACTACGCTTTGCGGAAAAGCTATATTAAATCTATTTAGTGAATTAAAAGAGCATGGTTATAAAATCAATTTACACTTCGTAGGACTTGATAGCCCACAAACTGCAAAAGCGCGAGTAAAAATAAGAGTAGCTAAAGGTGGGCACGACATAGAGCCGCATTTAATAGATAAAAGATATTATGAAAGTATGCAAAATCTTTTAAAAATTATGCCATTATGTGATGAGATTTTAGTTTATGATAATACTAAAAATTATGAATTAATTGCAAAGATAACAAATGGGATATTAGATTTGCAAAATAATGTTGCTTGGTTTAATGATTTAATATCAGACAAAACACAATCTAAAAGCCACTCTTATAATAATGAATATAATCATTCTAGTAGGATTAAACTATAATGGATAAGCTCGTTTCTATCGGATACGCTGCAAATTTACTTGGTGTTACAATACAAACAATCCGCAATTGGGATAAACAAGGTTTGTTAAAGCCTGATGATATTACTCAAGGGGGCATATAGATATAAATTACAAACTCTTAAAAATATCAATAAAAATATAAAATTTAATACTGATAATTTAAAAACTATTGCTTATGCAAGAGTTGGTAACCACGATCAAAAATTTGAACTTGTAAGACAAGTTCAAATTTTAGAAATTTATTGTGCTAAAGCAGGGTTTAATTATAAAGTTATACAGGATTTAGGCAGTGGCATAAACTACTATAAAAAAGGTTTAACAAGACTTTTAAATTTGATTTTAGACGGACAAGTAAAAAGATTGGTTCTAACTCATAAAGATAGACTTCTTAGATTGGGTGCAGAGTTAGTATTTGCAATATGTGAAGCTAAAGAAATCGAAGTAATTATTATTAATAAAGGTAATGAAAATGCTAAATTTGAAGAAGAACTTGCCAAAGATATTTTAGAAATAATAACAGTTTTTTCAGCTAGGTTGTACGGTTCTCGTTCAAAGAAAAATAAAAAATTACTTGATGATATGCAAGGCGTAATAAATGATAATTTTGCATAAAATAGAGCTAGGCTCAAATAATAAGCAATAATACATATTTTAAAAAAGTGTTTGTTTTTGCTAAAATTAAAATGCCTTTGCATCTATATAATATTGCAGCTTTTAATACATAAAAGCCTAATAAGGTTAAAGGCGAGAAAATAAAATAAAAGAGCTAAAAAGCATAAGCAACCCTATAAAATTTTTTTATGGAGTGCTTAATTTTTTAATTTCTTCTATTACCTTTTCAGGCTTTAGATCTTTCATGCATTTATGGTGCTTTAAATGACAGGTTTTTTGCATACAAGGCATACAAGCTAGATCTAAATGCACTAATGTTGCGTTTTCATTTTGCCAAGGTGAAGTTTGAGTAAATTTCGTAGGGCCAAAAATAGCCACGGTTTTTACCTTATAAACCGCACTTATGTGCATAGGTCCACTGTCATTTGTGATGAAAAGATCGCAAAAAGCGATATTTTGACAAAGGGTTTTGATGGTGGTTTTATTGCAAAGATTTTTTACTTTTATGTTTTGTTCTTTTAAAATTTGATAAATTTCATCACAGAGTTCTTGTTCGGCTTTTCCTGCACCAAAGATTAAAATTTCATGACTTTGGCTAAAATTTAAAGCCACTTTAGCAAAATAACTCGCATCCCATCTTTTTGCACTTCCAAAACTTGCGCCAGGGTTGAGTCCTAGAATTTTTTTACCATTTTTCAAGACAAGAGGACCTTGAAATTTTAGCTTAAAGGGAAGTGTTAAGTCTTTAAAATGAGCTTTTATGTCAAGTGAGTTTTCTATAAAATAAAGGTATTTTAAAACTTGATGTTCTTCTTTGTACTTGTTTTTGTCAAAAAAATATCTTTGTCTTGTTTTAAGAATATGTAAGATAATCTTAGAAGAAAACGCAGATCTAAAAGCAAAGCTAAAATCGATCTTACCAAGTTCTTTGCGTAAAGATAGGGCTTGTTTATAGCGGGATTGTTTATCTTCTATGATGATTTTAGAATTAGGAAATTCTTTAAAAAGTGCTGTGGAAACCAAAGAGCCATAAAGGATAAATTGAGCATTTTTAAAATGTTCTTTTATAGTGTATAAAGCAGGTGAAGCCATCGCCGCATCGCCTAACCAAGTGGGAAGGTGTATAAAAATTTTCATGAATTTCCTAAACTTTGATAGAATTGTTTTTATTATTTTAACAAAATTTAGGAAAAATATGCCACAACTTTCGATCATAATCCCGCTTTTTAATTCTTGTGAATTCATATCAAGAGCTTTGCAAAGTTGTATAAATCAGACTTTAAAAGATATTGAAATTTTGATTATCGATGATAAAAGTAAAGATAATAGTTTAAATATGGTTTTAGAATTTACTAAAAAAGATCCAAGGATAAAAATCTTTCAAAATGAAGAAAATTTAGGAACTTTTGCAAGTAGAAATTTGGGAGTTTTGCATTCTAGGTCTGATTTTATAGTGTTTTTAGATAGTGATGATTTTTTAACACTTGATGCTTGTGAAATAGCACTTAAAGAGATGAAAAAAGGTTTTGATTTGCTTTGTTTTGATGCTTTTGTACATAGGGTAAAAACCAAGCAATTTTATCGTTTTAAACAAGATGAAGTTTTTAATCAAAAGGAATTTTTGGAATTCTTAAGCAAACAAAGACATTTTTGCTGGTCGGTTTGGGCGAAGTGTTTTAGAAAAGATATCATCTTAAAAAGTTTTGAAAAAATTAAAATCGATGAGCATTTAAGTTATGGTGAAGATGTGCTTTTTTGTTATGTTTATTTTATGTTTTGTGAGAAAATAGCTGTTTTTAAAACTTGCATTTATCATTATGAATTTAATCCAAATGGAAGATATGAAAACAAAAATAAAGAAATTTTATGGCAGAATTATCAAGATAAAAAGAAAAGTAATGAACTTATAAAAAAGCTTTGTTTAAACTTTAAAAGTAATGATTTTTATAAGAAGTTGTTTGAGGTTTTAGAAAAAGCAGAGTTTGATTTACAAAGAAGGGTTGATGAAGCAAGAAATTAGTAGCTTTTGGTATACACCTAAAGGATACAAAGGTATAGGCTTAATGGAGCTTTTATCCATAAAATCTTTTATAGATAATGGCTATAAATTTATTCTTTATACTTATAATATTGACGATAAATTTTTTAAAAAACTAGATGAATTATTTGATGATTTTGAATTAAAAGATGCAAATGAAATAGTTCCTTTTGGAAACTATTTTAGCGATAATAGAGGAGCAGGCGTAGCAGCTTTTAGTGATTATTTTAGATTTAACTTACTTTACCTTAGGGGGGGGGTATGGGCAGATCTTGATATGATATGTTTAAATTATATTGATTTAAATGAAAAATACATTTTTACACAAGAAGTGGATGAAGATAATAAAAAGTCAAGAATCACAACATCCTTTTTAAAATTTCCTAAAAATTCTGATTTTGGAAAAAGTCTTATACAAGAAGCAGAAAAAATTATCAACAAAAGAAAGCAAATCCCATGGGGTATTATAGGTCCTTGGTTTTTAGCAGATCATGTAAAAAAATGTGGTTTAGAAAATTTTGCTTGGGATTATAAAAGAACTTGTCAGATTTCATGGTGTAATGTAAAAAATTTTTTAGATAACAATACTTTAATAGATACCAGTCAACCTTTCTTACATTTATTTTCAGAAATGTGGAGATTAAATAATATGGAGAAAAATACTTTTCATCAAATGGGAGTTTATGGACAACTTTTAAAAAAACATGAAATAGAAAAATTATATAATCAGATAAATACTTGTTTAAAAACATCAATGCTAGATAGTATGCCATCCTTTTTAACCAAGCTTTTTATAAAAAAATTATAAAAAGCTTATATTGTTAACTCTTTTTAAATCCTCTGTTGCATCTATATCCAAACTAGATTTTTCATCCATTATATAGCAACTTGTTTTTTCTTGTAAAAAAGTTGGATTATTTAAAAATAAATTTGACTTTACTATATAAATTGCACCATTACTCATATAAGTTTTTGGTAATTTTTGCCTAGGCATAAATGGATATTTGTTATTACAAATTCCTTTTAAATTACCATTATCATCTATAAAAGCTTTTAAAATTTTATTATCACACTCTACAACACTTATTAATGCATTTGAGTTTTCATTTTCAAATTTTAAAAAAGCTTCGTCTATATGTACATTTGTCCTTAAAGGGGAAGTAGGTTGTAATAAAATGATATTTTCATAATCTTTGTAAAAACTCAAGGTATGCAATACAACCTTATCGCTAGTCGTATCATCTAGTGCTAATTCTTTAGGTCTTTTTAACACATCCACACCTTGAGTTTGTCCATATGCTAATATATTATCACCATCGCTACTTAAAATAATTTTATCAATATACTTTGAATTTTTTGCCGCGTTAATAGTGTAATACAACAAAGGCTTGTCATGCAAAAGAGCTAAATTTTTATTTTTTATACCTTTTGAACCTGATCGAGCAGGTATTATAGCTAAAGTCATTTTTTGCCACTCAATTTAAATTTATCTAATATTTCACAAATTACTTTTTCGTCAAGCATTGTATAATCTATTTTCTTTATTTTTTTATGTCTATAATGTATTTTTTTAAAATCTTCTAAGGTTAAAGTATTTAAATACTTTTGATAATCGTTTCTATGATATTTTAAAGCAGGAAAATGCCATTGAAGTAATTCTGCTTGTAAGATTTTTATATGTTTGGGTATAATTTGTTGTTCAGAATATAATTCTTTTGCAGTTTTTTCAGGATCAATCCACTGACTTTGCTTTGAAACCATTCTTTCTATAAATACACTATTGCACTTTTGAATTAACAATTGATCCCCTCCATCGATAAAACCACATTCCTCCCCCCCCCCATTTTGAATTACAATTTTATTATCTAGTATTAAAAAATTAATTCTTGGAAATCTAACAGCAGTATTTTTTGATGCCATATAAAAACTCTTATATAATTTTTTTGCATCATAGTAATGATCTACATCTATTTTTATAAGCCATTCTCTTTGAGGAATAAAATTTGCAACATAATTATAATAGCTATAAAGTTTATTTTTTTCACTTTGTGGATTTTCAATTTGTACTTCATAAGGATATTTTACTGGTATAAAAGAAGGATATTGCTTGCAAAATTCTAAAATAATCTCTTCACTTCCATCAGTACAATCATTATATCCTATAACACCTCTTTGTATTGCAGGCAATATACTTTCTAATGAAGCTCTTAAAGTAATAGCTTCATTTTTTACTCTTATAAAAGCCCAAGGATTTAAAGGAGATTTTGTATCTTTTGAGTTTGGATCAAAGTCAAAA
>NZ_MJXL01000076.1:0-8475 GCF_001762785.1 Campylobacter sp. BCW_6463 | reverse complement strand
ATACACTTAAATTCTTATTTAGAGGCTGAAAGTAATCTACAAAAAATCAAGATTTTAGTCAAAATATATCAAAATTTACAAAAATGTAGCCGAACTCCTGATCTTATTGACATAGAAGAACTTGAATTTAACAAAGAAGACATTTTCGAAGAATTATTTTATGCTTTAGGCGGTTTAGGAGGTATGTATTCCGTAGAAATAATACAATCAAGAATTGCAAATTTCATCAAAATACTTGGCGGAGAACCTAAACTTTTATTAGAAAGATTCACAGCATAGACTTCAAAAAGAAGTCTATGCAAATACTCAATTTTAGAAAAATTAATTATTCAATAACGCAGCTTTTATTGTATCATTTGTTGCTTTGGCATATATAGTGGTAGTATTTAGATTTGCATGTCTTAGAATTTTTTGTATGACCACAAGGTTTGTTCCTTTGGCTGTTAATCTCATGGCTAAAGTGTGTCTAAGCAAATGAAGTCCTTTTTTGCTGATCAAAGCTTTAGCGTAAATATTATTTACAATCAAAAAAGCATTGCTTCTATTTAAATGTTTTCCTATGCTAGTTTGCATTATGTAATCATGATCTTGGATATTTTCTTTAAAATATTCAAGCTCATCATCTACTTCTTTTTTAATAAATGCAAATTGTTCTTTACCACCCTTGCCTATTATGGATATTTTTAATATTTCATCATCAACCTCTTCAAAATCACAAAGTTTTACATTTAAAGCTTCAGAAATTCTAAGTCCTCCATAAAGCATAAGTTTTATCAGTAAAGAGTTTCTAAAACTATTATAAACTTCTTTTTTTGCTTTTTCTTTCTCTAAAACATTATTTAGCCTTATAATTTCATTTTCATTAAGATAATTTAATTTTTCTTCTGATTTTTCTGTTCTAAATCTAATTTTCTTCATATCAAAGGAAAAAATAAACAAATCATCATTATTATCGCTTATAAAAAAAGCTAGTTAATACTCTCAAATAAGTTATTTTTGTTTTTTTGATAGTTTATTGCCATTTTTTGAATTATTTTCTAAATAATTAAGAAAATTGACTAAAAAAGTCGTTTTTATATCGTTTATTTGCATTTCATCTTGATATTCTAATAAATATTCTACAAATTCTAGTAAAATACGCCTATAAAACAATAAAGTGTTCTTTAAATATATATTATCTATATAAATAAAATTTCATATAATCCGCATACAACATCAGAAATTGATAATAAATATTTATCTTGATTTATCTTATTGATGTTTTTAAGTTTTATTCCAACAATTTCATAAAACTTTAGTTTTATTGTATTTAATTTATCTTCAGTGTAAAAAATTTATATTTTGCAATTGGTCCTTCAAATAATTTTATAGATGTAAAATCTATATTTTCAAGTTCTTTGCTATACAAATAATTATTTATAACTTCTTTTAATTCAACTTACAAAACCAAAGCTAGAATATGATTTTATTTTAGTGGATGAAGCACAGGATATCAACGCTTGTGTTATCGACATTGCTCTTAACCAAAAGCAAGCTAAAAAAGTTTTTATAGGAGATACATTCCGAAGCATTTATAAATTCAGAGGTGCTGTAAATTCCTTAGAAGTATTAGCATCTATGCCAAAATCTCATATTTTATATCTAACTCAAAGCTTTAGATGCCCACAAAGCATAGCTACTATTGCCAATTCTTATTTGGGAATTTTAAATGCTCCAAGAGATTTTAAAGGAACGCTAAAACCAAGAAAGGAAAATAATGAAAATGAAGCAAAAGCTATAATATGCAGAACTAATGCTAAACTATTTGATATAGCAGTAGAAAATTTAAATAAAAAATTATTTTTTGTGGGAGGGGTGAATAGTTATAGTTTTGATGAGTTATTAGACATACAAAATCTTCTTTTTAAAAAACACAAATATATCAAAAATCAGTTTATTGCAAAATTTGCCGACTTAAAAGAACTTCTTGAATATATCAACGAAACTAAAGAGGTTGACTTAAAACAAAAAATATTTGTTCTTTTTAAATATGTACATAGCGATATTATAAAGCTTATCAAAGATATTGAAAAAAGCTGTGTTAAAAAACAAGAACAAGCTGATTTGATATTAAGTACAGGACACAAGAGCAAAGGTTTAGAGTGGAATAATGTTGAAATTATTGATGATTTTTTAAACATCAAGCAAGAACTTGAAGAAAGAGAACAAATTACCATAGCAAAAGAAGAATTAAATCTTTTGTATGTGGCAGTTACAAGAGCTAAAAATTCTTTAAACATTAACAAAGATTATTTGCTTGAAAAAGATTTTATAGAAAAAAATTAGAAAGGATAACAATAGAATGAAAATAATTAAAAAACTACAAGAAGATGGAAGCTTTAAAGAGCAAACTTATTATTCTGTCGATGAAGTTGCAAAAATGTACTCTGTAACCCATACAACAGTTCGTACATGGATCTCAAGAGGTGCTCTAAAAAGCCTCAAATTAGGAAAAGGTTATTACATATCAAAAGAAACCATTCTCGATTTTCAGAAAATAGAAGACCCCCCCCCCAAAAAAAAGGAGAGGAAAAATGGTTGAAAAATATTATAATAGAGAAGAAATAGCAAAGATGCTTAATGTAAATATCCTAACAATTAGAAATTGGGTTAAGTCAGGATATATTAAGGAATATAAAATTAGTACAAATGTAAGAAAACCATTATATAATCTTGAAGAAATTGAAAAAAATTAAACTCCAATTCAAACAATATATAACAATCAATCACTCGCCTATGCTCTCGCTTCTTTTAGCGGGAGCGGTATATATTCAATCAACTCTTTAATATACACTTTTAAATACAATGGTAAAAATATTAAAAAAATAGGAATAAACATAATGTTTATAATTTTCCTAACTTTTATCCTAACTTTTTATTTTTATGCTATTTATAAATATTGTATAGTAGTGTTTTTATTAGCATTATTCAAATCTCGCTAACCGCACCATTATTTAAAATTATAATCATTCAACTTAAAATACCAACTATTCAAAATCAAATTTCAACTTACAATTTCTTAAAGTTACAAAAAATAAAAAATATTGGTTTTTTTTAAAAAACTTAAAAAATATTAAGATTTTTTTTAAGTATAAAGAATATAATTCTATCCGTTTTCAAAAACCATCCCTTAAAAAGGATTATTCAATGTTTGTTTTTATACCATTATTTACAATTTTTATTTTACTTGCAGGCGGATATTTTGCCAAAAGAATTGGCGTTTTAAAGCAAAAACAAGCTAGGACTTTTTTAGATTTTGCTATTATTTTTGCTTTACCTTGTTTGATTTTCGATAAAGCATATCATTTAAATTTTGATTTTTCATTGATTATTTTTATTTTTATTGGATTGTTTAGCTGTATACTAGCAGCTTTTTTTGCTATTCTTATTGGAAAAGTTTTTCATTTTTCTAAAGTAACTTTAGTCAGTATGTTTTTGCTTTCTTGTTTTGGAAATACTATATTTGTGGGTATGCCTATTGTTGCTGGTATATTTAATGACCCACAATTTAGCGCTGAAGTTATATTTTACGATGCTTTAGCCACAACTTTACCTATATCACTTTTTGGACCTTTTATACTTTCTTTGGGAAATGGAGAAAAAGTCAGTTTACTTGCTAATGTTAAAAAAATTCTTAGTTTTCCACCTTTTTTAGCTTTGCTTTTTGGTTTTTTGTGCAAATTAATTACTTTACCTGAATTTATTTTCTCTCCTATTCGTTTATTTGGCGCTTCTGCAACCCCTGTTGCACTTTTTGCCATAGGTTTAGGACTTGGCTTTATGGCGATTAAAACCTCTTACAAACCTACAGTAATTGTCATCTTTGCTAAAATGATTTTAGCTCCTTTATTTTTTGTATTTTGTTTAAAAATATTTAATTTAGAATTAAAAAATTCTACCATTGTTGCTATTATAGAAAGCGCAGCTCCTACTATGACCTTAGCAGGAGCTATGGTAATGAAAGCTAAACTAGATAGCAATTTAGCCGTAAGTGCTGTAGCCTTTGGAGTTCTTTTTGCTTTTGTTTCTATGCCAATTTTAATTTGGGCTTTGTTATAAGCTCAAATTATATGGCTAAATTTTTAGCTAATTCTTTAACTTTTTTAAGATCAACTTTTCCTGAACCTAGGAGGGGAATTTTTTCTATTTGAAAATAATATCTAGGTTTAAAAAGTGTAGGTATATTAGAATTTTTTATAATCTCACATACTCTTTCAAAAATTTCATTATTACATTCTATGAGTAAAGCAATTTGTTCCCCTTTTTTCTCATCTTCTAAAGATGTGGCACAAAATTTAACCACTTCAGTATCTATGAATTTGGCAATTTCTTCTTCTATTGTACCCAAAGAAATCATCTCTCCGCCAATTTTTGCAAAGCGAGAATAACGATCGACAATATATAAAAAACCATCTTCATCTAAATGCCCTTTATCTCCCGTGTTGTACCATCTTATACCATCAATTTCTTTAATCACTTCATCGGTTTTTTCTTTGTCATTAAGATAGCCTACCATAACTTGATGACCGCCTATAAGTATGAGTCCATCTTCATTTGTTTTTAAATTTTCATAATTATTTGGATCAACAATACGCACTGCAGTTCCAGGTAGAGGCATTCCTACACTTCCTTCTTTATTGGCACGATGCATAAGCCAATAATCCGCATCAAAACGATTCGGCAAATTTACACTCGCCACAGGTGTAGTTTCCGTAGCTCCATAACCTTCAAAAATGCTTTTTTTAAACTTCATTTCAAAAGCAGTTCTTACTTCATTTTTTAGTTTTTCAGCGCCCGATACAACTATTCTTAAACTTTCAAACATTAAAGCATCAAGCTTTTTATTTCTTGTATAAATTCCTAAAAAGGTTGAAGTTCCACACATAATAGTGACATTATTTTTAGCAACAGCTTTGGCAACCCCTAAGGCATCGGTTGGATCTGAAAAAGTGATGCTTTTAATACCTTCAAGCAAAGGCAAAAATGTAGTTACGGTAAGTCCAAAAGCATGAAAAGGTGGTAAAGATGAGAGAATGACATCATTATTTCTTGTGCAAAGCACATCAGAAATTTGTGCTATATTGCTTAAAATATTACGGTTGTTGAGCATAACACCTTTTGGAGAACCTTCGCTTCCACTACTAAACAAAATAGCTGCGATGGCAAGATTGTTTTTTGAAGGAGTGAAGATGCTTTTGAGTATAAAACTAGGTATAATACTAACTGCTAACATCATGCTAAAAATTTTAGTTTTTTGCATTTTAAAATCTTCTACAATATCTTCAAAATAAATTAAATGTATATTTGTATCGAAATTTAGGTTTATACCTTTATTTGCTAATTTTTCTAAAAAAGTTTTAGAAGTATAAATTTGTGAAATTTGCGCATTTTTTATAGCTGCTTTTAGAGCTTTTTCTCCAGCCGTAAAATTAAGATTTACTGCAATTTTTTCTGCGATTAAAACAGATAGATTGGTTAAAGAACTTGCAAAAGAAGCAGGTAATAAAATTCCTATAGCTTCCTCTTTAGGAGCGTAACTTCCACGCCGAGGGTTAATGTTTAATTCTTTGGATTTTCTTTTAATAAAAAAATTAAGAATTAAACTAAGACTCAACATTTTTCTATAAGAAATATCTCCAGCTAGTGTATCGATAATAGCTATTTGATTTAGATTTTTTTTAGCTGTATCTATCCAAGCTCTTGCTATAGTATGCATAGCTTCGCATTGTGATTTCCAAGCCATAAAAGAAAGTTCAAAAACTTTAGCTTTAACTTCATCTTTTTTAGAATGCAAAGGCATAGCTTTACCAAAAGCTATAGCAATTTTTCTTTTATTTAAAGTGCGGTTTCTTGCTGAAAATTCTTCATCGCTTCTTGAAAAAGCACTACCCCAAAGTCCTCTTATATAAAAAGGAATAATTTTTCCATCATCTTCGCTTAAATATTCACAAGCTAATTCAAATCCTGCTTTAAATTCATTTAATTGTCCATGTCTTGAAAGTGTACCTTCAGGAAACAAGCAAACTAAATTACCTTCTTTGATATGCTTTGCTATCAGTTCTAAACTCGTCTTACTTCCCGTGCTTGATACAGGAATAATGCCAAATTTATCAAGAAAAAATTTAATATACCATTTAGAATAAATGCTTCTTTCCATAACAAAATAAATTTTTCTTGGAATTGCCATTTGTACAACAGCCCAATCAATAAAAGAAATATGATTACCCAAAAGCAAAGCTCCGCCTTTTTCTGGTATATTTTCAAAACCTTCTACAAGTAAGCGGTATCGTTGTAAAAAAGCTATGCTTAAAAGTATACGCACTAAAGAAAAGGGAAATTTTAAAAGTATATAAAAACCTCCTATAAAGGTTACTAAAGTAATAAAATAAAACAAATAAACCACATTGATTTCAAATTTTGCAAATAAAGTTGCTAAGACTAAAAATCCTAACATGGCAATATTTTGAAAAAAATTATTTCCTGCAAGAATTTGCCCCAATTCATTTTCTTTGGCATGAAATTGGATTAAAGTATTTAAAGGAACGATAAAAAGAGCTCCACAAAATCCAAAAAAGAAAAATAAAAAACTATAACTTAATAAACTTATAAAATAAGGCATTAAAAAAGCCATTAAAAACATACCCAATGCACCAAGTGGAATAAGTCCAAGTTCTATATAATTTTTTGAAAATTTACCAGCTACTAAAGAGCCTAAAATCACTCCTATACCAGAAAAAGCGAGTGAAATTTGCACATAAAAAGTATTTTCTATGAAAAGTTCATTTTTGACAAAGACAGGAAAGCTAACAAGATAAAGTTGAGATATAGCCCAAAAAAATGAAATTCCTATTATGCAAAGCCAAATAGTTTTATTTTTAAAAACAAGCTTAAGATTATTTATTAGAAGTTTTCCATGAATATAGTCTTTTTTATTAAAAACTAAATCTTTATTTGTTTGTTTGAGCTTAGGTAAACGCCACGCAAAAAATACTTCGATACAAGAAAATAAAATTAGCACAATTCCTAAAGGCGCTACTTCTTTTAAAATTTCATCTGTTTGATTATACGTAGAGCTATAAAGACTTTCAAAACTTAAAGAAAATAAAGCCATTCCTGCTAAGATTGCCATAATGCTTACTGCATTAATTACACCATTGCCCATAGCAAGAAAGTCTTTTCCTACAAGTTCTTTGATAAAACCGTATTTGCTTGGTGAATAAATCGCTGCTTGTGCTCCCATTATAAAAGTAAAAATAAAAGCCATCCAAAAAGCACCGCTATAGTAACAAATGCAAATTATTAAAGTGAGTACAACATTGAAAATTGCTGAAATTTTCATTACAATATTTTTTGGATATTTATCCGCTAAAAAACCCGAAGGAGAAAGCATAAGAATAAAAGGAAGTAAAATCAAAGCATTAACTATAGCATTTAAAAATAACTGCTCGCTTCCTTCATAGGCCTTATAAATAGTATTTTGAATAATAATTTTATGTCCCAAATCCACAAAAGCATTGATGAATGCTATAAGTAAAAAAGGAATTAATCCGTAAATTTTCAAAAAAGATTTTTTTTGCATTATTTAAACCTCGTCAATTAGCACTTATTTTACAAAAGAATTTATCAGTTTTTAGGAAAATTATCTATATTATCTTTTAAAATCATTCCATCGATTTTTAATTTATAAAATTTTTTAAAATTCTCTAATTTATCAACAATCATTAAAACCCTACTATCAAAAACATAAAATTCTGCAACCTTGCTAGCAAATTTTGCAAGTTTTTTGTCATTGCAAAGCAAAAACTTAGCTCCTAAAGCATTGGCTAAAAATATCTCGTCTTTATTTTGAACTAAAATAGCAAATTCAAAATCATTTTGACTTAAATAAGAAATCAATTTTTCATCATAAACAATACAATAAACTTTATTATCTTTAACTTCTTCAACACTTTCAATAAAAGAAAAATCTAAATTTTTTAATAATTTATGTCCAATAATAAGCATTTTTTTCCTTAGCTCTATTTTTTATTATTTTGCAAATTATACTTATAAAATTGTTACCAAGCAAGATGGCGCAGCGGACGGGGCTCGAACCCGCGACCTCCGCCGTGACAGGGCGGCATTCTAACCAGCTGAACTACCGCTGCATCCAAAGTAAAGAAGTAGAGATTATAAAACCTATTTATGATTTTATAAAATGGTGGTCACTATAAGACTCGAACTTATGACATCCACCTTGTAAGGGTGGCGCTCTACCAACTGAGCTAAGCGACCTATAATTGGCGACCCCTAGAGGATTTGAACCTCTGTTTCCACACAGAGAGAGTGTTGTCCTGGGCCACTAGACGAAAGGGTCATAACCCTAACAATAAAAATGGTGTCCCGTGTTGGATTCGAACCAACGGCCCCCTCCTTAAAAGGGAGATGCTCTACCGG
>NZ_MJXL01000075.1:3809-16677 GCF_001762785.1 Campylobacter sp. BCW_6463 | reverse complement strand
TTTGAGTTTAGAATAAATAGGAATTTGCAAATTTACTCCTAATATAGATAAATTGTTTTATTATAACCAATCTACTTAATACTTTTAATTAATTTAAATTCTTTGTTTTTAAGATATTCTTGTCTTAATGTTTCATCTGCTTTATCAAGCTCATCAGGACTTTTGCCTTTGGTAAGTTCTAAGAAAGCGTGGGTGAAGTCGATTTGCTTTATGCTTTCATCCAGGGTTTGAAAAAGATCATTCATTTATATTTTCTCTAGCTTGTTCCATAAGTTCTTTTGTACTTACTTGTGGTTTGTAATTAAATGATTTAGAATAACTTGAAGCATTTGCACATTCTTTGATTTTAGATTCTAACTCTGTAGCATTTTTTGGATCTTCATAGTATTACATACTTTTTTGGCTCTGAAGAGCAAGCAGAAAAAACACAAGCAGTAACTACACTTAATAAAGCTAGTTTGATTGTATTTTTCATTTTTAATCCTTTTTTTGTATATTTATAATAATTATAATATACTATTATTAACTAATAATATATAAAAAATATTTTTTATATATTATTATATATTATGATTACAAAGAGTAACTATTATTGTCTAGTTATCTCTTTTTCAGGTTGTGTTTTTTCCATAGATTTAAAAGCTTTAAGTTTATTATGAAAATCAATAAAATTTAATTGTTTTTTGACTTCATGCTACCTACACATTTAGAAGATTATTTAGAATATAAAACAAAACTATCACTAAAAAATCAAAGAAACAAAAATAAATATTATTTATTAATAAATAATAATATATAATATTATACAAAAATATAAAAAAGGTTTTTTAATGATAATATCTGTTATAAATAAAAAAGGTGGTGTTGGAAAGACTCCTTTTGCTTTTTCAATTGCTAAAGATTTAGAATATTTTTTACAAAGCAATGATAATTCTATTATAGAAAAGATTTATCCTGAAAAAGCAAAAATTTTACCGACTCCAAAAAAAATAGATAATTGCGTTTATGATTTTGGTGGTTTTGTAGAAAAAGGGGTATTAGATATTATTAAAGAAAGTAATAAGATTATTATTCCTTGCACGAGTAATTACAATTCTTTACTTAGAACATTGGAAACTTTAAATGAAATAGGTAATGATGATAGAGTTTGTATCTTGGTTACAGATTATAGAGATGAGAAAGAGAAAAGGCAAATTTGTGAAACTCTTGAAAGCAATTTTACAGATTTAAATCTCTTTTTCTTTAAATTTTCAAAGATAATTGAAAATTCTATGAGTAGTGGAGCTTCTTTTACTGAACTTTATAATGAAAACAATCTTTCAAGATTAAGTTATACAAATTTTTTCAATGAGTATCAAAGACTTTTAGATTTTATTAGAAAAGGATAAATAATAATGGAAAAAAAACCATTTACAATAGCAGAAGCTTTAAACTCTGAAACAAGCTCTCAAAAAACATATAGTAAAGCTGATAAAAAATCAGCTGGGAGAAAAACTATAGATCAAAAACTAAGAAGAGACAATTTAGTAGTTTGCAGACTTAATGAACAAGAAATGGAAATTTTGAAAAAATTAATGGATTTAGATTTAGTAAGTGAATATGGCACTTATATAAGAAAATTAATCTTAAAAGAGGCACGAGCTTTAAATATTAATAGTTAAAAATGTTAAAATATCCTTGCAAAAAATAAAAAGACAAATTGAAGATGAAAAAGATTATGACGGTCGAAGTTTATTTGACTTAATCGAATTAGAATTTTCACAAGGAGAAGAAAATGAGTTGCTTAACTCTAAGTAAGTTCTTATTAATGTTTTTATGTTAAAATTACAGCATCATTAGCACATAGAGGGGTCTTTTTACATAATATTTTTAAAATGACGACTCATTTTGCCTTCAAGATTTAGCAAATAGGACTACATATTATGGATTTGTCCAATAAAGATACAGAATTTTCTATAATTCAACCAAAAAAGACTGCTGTTCTTGTAGATCTTTCTTTTTTATTGAAGGATACAATACACACAAAAGCATTAAAACAATGGAAGCCGCAGAATTAGCCAAAAGATTAAAAGACTATGTGTGGGAAACTCTTAGAAGAAGTGAAGACTATTTATATAGAGTTTATATTTATGATTGCGAACCGTTAGATAAAAATGTTCCTATGCCTCCTATAGAAAAAACTGATAAATCTAAAAATTTAAACAAAACTACAACTTATAAATTTAGAAGTGAATTATTAAAACATCTAAGAAAGCAACCGTATTTTGCTGTAAGATTAGGTGAAATTGATGTTAGCGAACTAAGCAATGAAGATTTTGTTATAGATATTAAACAAAAAGGTGTAGATATGAAAATAGGACTTGATATTGCAACTTTAGCAAATAAACACCAAGTGGAAAAAATCATTTTAATTACTTCGGATAGCGATCTTGTTCCTGCTGTAAAACACGCTAGAAAAGAAGGGCTTATTGTGCAATTAGATACTATGAGATTTCCAGAAACTCGAATCAAAAAAGGTTTATTAGAACATATTGATATTCTCTCATCCGTTTTTATTAATAAAAATAAAAATGGTAATTAATTATTGTTTTTTATTTTGCTAAATAGATAACTAAAAAATCAATATTGTTAAAAGAAAAAATGAATGAATTTTTCAAAAAAACTAAATAAAGTTTTACCAGATAAAGAAATTAGCAACGAAAAAACATATTCTCGATCAAGGTAAAGAATGAATAATCTAACAAATTTTAATGATCTGTTTTCTCAAATGAGATTATCTTCTTATAATAATATTATGATAACCTTAAACTTGTAGGAAAAATCACTCCAAAAATTGCTACATTAGAAATTATTCTTAGAAATAAACTAGATAATAAATTATCAGAGAAAGATAGTAATTGGATAAAAAATTCTAATGATGAAAATATTAAAAAAGCTAAAGATGAAATTGAATATAGAGAAAAAAATAGAAATTTATCTCATCATCAATATCTTTCTCGTATGAGCTTAGGAGCTATTATTCATCTTATCAAAGAAAATAAATTACAAAACTCTATAATGGATTTAAAAAATATCAATTTTAGAAACTACAATCGACACAATAGAAATTTCTTTTTTGAAAATGGTATAAAATTACGCTTTAGAAATACGCATAAGGTTGATATTGTTCTTAGCTTATTGCAAAATCTAAGAAATAGAAGTTATCATTGGGAAAATATTTTAAAAACTACAGAAAAAAATGGCAAACATTATCCAAGATTAACGACAAAAATAGAAAACACTCATATAGGATTAAATCCACAAAAAATAGATTTATTCTTAAGTGATTTAATTAAAACATTTAACGAAGAAATTTTGGAATATTGTTAATATAAAAAAAGTGGGCTACTAGGAAGCCCTTTGAATTTAATTGCAATTATAGCAATAATAATATTAAAGGAAACTAAAAGGATATACGATGCCACAAAAAAGAATTTATCTTTATGTTCCATTTAAAGACAAAGAAAAAGTAAAATCATTAGGGGCAATGTGGGATGATAAAGAAAAAAAATGGTTTGCTCCAAAAAGCTTAGATAAAAATATTTTCTCACAATGGTTTTATCCGTACCAAAATAAAGAATTTTCATTTGATGAAAATGAAGTTTTAACTACTTTTAAATCTGCTTTAGAAAATCAAGGTTTAATTATTGATGGTTCACCTATCATGGATGGCAAAATCCACAGAGTAAAAACAACAACAGATAAAGGCAGAGAAATGAGTGGAGCTTATAGTGGATTTTTAGATAAATACCCTGCTGGTTTTATTCAAAATTTTAAAACAGGTATTAAAGAAAATTGGAAAATGCCTTTAGAAAATGCAAAACAAAACATTGTAAGTTATCAAACTCCTAGCCAAAAAAGATTACATAATTCTACAAGCAATAATACGAAACAAGACATTTTAGAGCTTCAGCAAAAAACAGCATTAAAAATTGAAGAAGAATATAATCAAGCTAATTGGACTCATTCAAATCATCCTTATTTAAAGAAAAAAGGTTTTAGTGAAAACTTTTATCTTAAGCAGGATAACAAAGGTTCTTTACTTATTCCCTTAAAAGATGAAAATGGCAAATTATGGTCTGTGCAAAGAATATTCCCAAATGGTGATAAAATTATTGGTGTAATTAAAACTAAAGAAGAAAAAGAGCAAGGCATTGAATATTCTGTAAAAAATCTGGATGTTTTCACCTAATAGGTGCAAAAAACCTAGAATATTGCAAAGAATTTATCATAGCAGAAGGCTTTGCTACTGCTGCAACTATATACAAAGCACTCAATAAGCCTGTAATAATGGGTATAGATGCTGGAAACTTATCAAAAATCGTTGAAACCCTAAAAAACAAATTTCAAAACACTCCTATTACCTTAATAGCCGATAATGATAAAAAAAGAGAATTAAAAGGTCTTTCTAATGTCGGGGTGGAAACTGCAAAAGAAATTCAACAAAAATTTTCAGATATTAAAGTTATTATTCCAAAAATCAGCAATCAAGAAGCAGAACAAGGAATAAGTGATTTCAATGACATTTTTTTAAATAAAGGGCTTGATGAAGTCAAAAAACAATTAAATTTTATTGATTTTCATAATAAGCTTAATACCTTTGAAAATCCTACAAAAACAATATCTCAAAAAGATATTACAAGATAATTCATCATATTAAAATAAAAAATAATTATTTTGTGAAATATTATATAATAATATTATTATTTAAAATTAATTTTATTATATATTAATAAATATTAGTATATTATAGTTACTATAAATATATATAAAATTATAGAAAAAGGAACTTTTATGCAAAATTTAATTAAACTAAGTTTATTAAGTGTAGTTACTGCTTGTGTTTTTTCTGCTTGCTCTTCAGAGCCAAAAAAGTATGTAATACTATGAAGATCCAAAAAATGCTACAGATGGAACAAGTAGAGAAAATATAAATGAATGATCTTTTTCAAACCCTGGGTGAAAGCATAACAATAAATCATTGATGCTATAAGACAAAAAGTCACAAATAATAAGGTTGTTTGAAAGTAAATACTATTATATATTACTAATTTTTAATATATAATAGTTATTTTTAGTAATTAATATTATATGTTAAATTGGTTTTATGTTCCGCATTAAACCAAATCAAGGCATTAATATCTGAACAATTAGTTGAAAATATTTCTATAAATTCTCCCTCAAACCCAATATCGAATAACAAAGGTATTTCATAAATTTTAAGCCTTTTAGCTTCATTTACACTATTTGGGCTAAAAATAGAATCTATTTCGTTAAATAAAAAATTCTCCTTGTTTTGCCTGACAATTTTGACATATATTCATAAGGTAGTAACTTTTTGTTGTATTGGAATATGAAATTTTCATATTATTTTTTTTAAAATACTTTCTAGCTCTTGAGAATAAGACAAAATATTCCAAATCATTTTAAATTTTGAATTAAATTTCCAATATTTTTTTCACAATCTAAAAAAGAAGATTTTAAAGCCCCAAAAGCATAAACTGGAATCATCTTAGGACATTTCCAACAAGTAATAAAATCTTCAACAATATACAAATTCTCAGTAACATAAATAGTAAAATTTCTATTTTCTAAATAATCGATAAGGTAAGTTAAATTCCTATAATCTTCTAAATACCAAATTTTATAATCATTATTCCACTTAATCTTATATTTTTTAATTTATCCTTATTAGAATAAGGAATATTAAGCTTAATATTCATAGTTTTTCTTTTTTAAAATCTCTTTATATTTTCTTACACTCTTAAGAGTATTAAATAAACCTATCAATACTATAATAAAAATTATAAGCAATAAAAAATAGTCTCGAAAGAAAACTAAAATATCTTCATAAATAAAGAATTTAAAAGAAGAATTAAAAAGATTGCAAAACTTAAAACCATCATAAACATTGAACCAAAATACAATTTTTCTAAAATATTAAGTTTATTAGGCTTTAAACACTTTAAAAGAATATTTTTAATTTTCACCTTCTTTCTCCATTTTTTAATTCTTATGATATTGTAACAAAATAATAAAAATTTTTTTTATTAAAACTTCTTTTTTGGAGTTATCAAAATCATTTTTTTATGATTTTATACAAAAGTTCAAAAATTTTAATTTTTGATTTACCTTTTTTAATATTATAAAATTTAATAAATTTAAGAATTTAGTAACTATTCTATTTATGTCAATTTTTTAATAACTTATGGGTGATTGTATGCTGATTTTGCTGACATAAATATAATAAACTATTCTATTTATGTCAATTTTATATTTTAGATGAAATTAGTATTTTTCAAAAAAATAATTTTTTATATAGATATAATAAGTATTGACATAAATATAATAATTTTACTATAATTACTTTATAAAAAGTTGTTAATTTGCACTAAACTATTCTATTTATGTCAATTTTTAGGGTGTAAATTAATTGTTTGTTCTATTTATGTCAATAGCAAGGAATTAAATGTTACTAAATATTATTATTGAAAAAGATCAGGATGGATATTTTGCACGCATTCTAGAGCTTGAAGGTTGTGTTTCGCAAGGAAATACCTATGAAGAAACTTTAGCTAATATAAAAGAAGCTGGGGAGCTTTATTTAGAAAGCCTTGCAAATGAAGAAAAAAGGATTATTGAAAACAAAACAACTTCAATTATTCCAATGGTTTTAGCAAATGCCTGAATTGCCAAGATTGACTGCAAAAGAAGCAGAAAAGCTTTTATTGCAAAATAATTTTTTGATTGATAGGCAAAAAGGTAGTCATAGAATCTATAAAAAAGGACTTTATAGAATGGTTATTCCTCATCATAGCGGAGAAATATTACACCCTAAAATCATAAAACAACTATTTGAAATTATAGAAGTAGCAAAGGATTAAAAATGCCTAAACGCAATACTATTAATACAATTACACTTGGAATTTTTAGCGATGAGAATGTTTCTGTAATTTGCGAAGACACCATTAAACTAGAAAGAGGTTCTGTAGCTGTATTAAGTGGCAATAGTGAAGTAGGAAAATCTTTTTTAGCTTTAAAAGTATGTGCTAATGCAATTAATGATGGTTTAAAACCTTTTTTTGGAGTATAGAAGATAAGAATAAAGCAATTTTAGAACGCATTAAAAATATAGAAAATTTTTATCCTTTTAATAGTTTAGAATTTGAGTTTTCAAATGAACTTCCAAAAATTGATAAAGAACCTATGAATAGCTTAAAAGAAGAACTTAATGAGTTAGCAGATTGTGATTTAATCGTTCTTGATACTTTTAGTGCATTCTTCTCAATCTTGGGCTTTAAAGATCAAAATAATCAAAACGATGCGCAAAATTTCTTTAATATTTTAACAGATGTAGCAAAATCAAATAATCAAGCCATTTTATTACTTCACCACTTAGATAAAAAAGGTGAAAGTCTTATGGGTAGCTCTGTAATTATAAATGCCCCTAGACTTGTTTATAAACTCTCATTTCAAAAAGGAGAAGATAAAAACTCTACAACTTATCGCTTACTTGAAGTGCTAAAAGATAATAATAATATCAATGCTGGCGAGTTTCAAAAAACAATCAAAGTATTAAAGAACTCTAGCATTGATGAACCTTTAGTTAAAGATATAAAAGTGGAAAATATTGACAATCATACCTTAGAAATTATCAACAAAAAAGATATTTCTGCTGTAAGTGTTAATGATTTAGCGGAAGGCTATGTAACAATGAATGAAAATAGAGGAGTTTTTTATTTAAGCTCACGAAAGCTTACTGATTCTAATTTTTATAAAGCATTTAAAGAAAATGACAATAAAATAGAATTTGGAATGCTTGGTGCAAATGGTTCATCATATGCTATTACTCTTAAAAATTCTTTACTAACGCAAACACATAGAAGTATTTTAGATGCTTTATTTTTATATATCAAGAAAAATGTAGATACAAGTGTTATTAAAAAATATCAAGAAAATTTTTGGGATATGGAAGTAAGATTAGAGCCTTATAAATTTTTAAAACAATATCTTAATAAAGCTCCTAGTAATTATTCTTGGTTAAAACAAAAATTTACAGAAATTTCTCGTTTTGCATATGATTTAGCCTTTACGCAAAACATTGAAGATAAAGATAAAAAAACAATTACACAAAGAGATAAAGGGATTTTAATGTTTGATTCTGTAGAGCGTATCACAAAAGAAAATGGCGTGATTGTATCTGTATTTGTATTGACAGTTCGTAGGGAATATATCAAAAGACTTGAAACAGAATCTACTCTTTCATATGATGATGACTTATCAAAAATACTCATTGATTTAAATTCTTTAGTTGCACAGGATTTAATTAGATTTTTGACAAGTTTTCCTGATAAGAAAATCCTTAGTTATAGTGAGTTTTGTGAAATTAAAGCTTATAGACTTTATAAAGAAAGTTCTATCATTTCAAAACAAAAAAAGGAGATTGCTAAATTAAAAGATAAGCTTATAGAATTTGGAATTAATGTTTATGGCAAAGGTATAGAATTTGCAAATTATGATGATGAATTTTTTTATAACAAGTATAAAAATGAAAATGATTTGTTTTTCATTTATCAAAGCAATAATAGAGTAAAAAGATATATTAAGCGTAGTGATCCAATGAATCAATTAAACACCAAAAGCAATAAATTTCTTTTACAGAAGTCTTTATTTGAGTGAATCACCTATCTGCTAAAGCAAAGTGGGTTTCTTGCTTCAACGAATAGATAACTAGTATATAACCATTTTTGATACCTACTAGAGCTATCTTTACCCCAACTAGCATTAGCAATAGATTTAGATAAGTGTTTGTTTTTAATTAGTCCTTTAATATTTAGATTTTCAACAGCTATAAAATCATATAAATTTGTGATTTCATCGCTTATCTTATGCAAATAATAGAAAAAGCAAATATTGTTCTTAACCTTTTACTCACAATCAGAAATAGAAGTTTTCACTGGGAAAATTTATATAAAACAAAAATAACAAATCAAAAGGCTTTAGCTCCTAAATCACATAATACCTTTATAGGCGTTATGCTAAATAAAATCAATGCTTTTTTAAGTGATTTAATAGAGAGTTTTGAAAAAGATTTAAATAGCTACTTAAAATAATATTTAAGATGGGCGATCTCGATCCGCCCTTATAATGATTTTAAATTATATCATACAATTAAAAAATTGTCAATTTAGTTTATATTTAGTATTGCTCTAAAATGTTGATTGTATAATAACATAATATTTAGATTTTCGTTTTAAAGGAGTGCAAATGAGTGATACTATTATTTTAGGTATTTTATTAGAGAAGTACAATAATGCTAAATATAAAAAAGTCGGAAACTGTATTAAACTTCGTTATCAATATAACAATGCAAATGTGAATTTATATTTTGATGGTTATGATAAAAATTATCCTTCAACTTCTATAATATTAGCAAGGGATAAATCTTACTATATTACTTCTTTTAATGTGGATAATTTCGATGAAAAAAATCAATATTTAGATAAAATTCCAGATCCTATACTTAATCTTATTAAAGATGAGAATAACAAATTAACTTCATTTTATAATGAGATGAGAAAGCGTATCAAAGAAGATAATTTCCAAAACATTAGTTACAGCAGTGACATAGTGTTTAATAATACTATGCAATATAATAAAAATAAAGAAAATGGTAATCCATTTTTTCATTATATTAGAGCAGCAGTAATGACACCTGAACATTTTAAAAAATTATTCCATAGTATGAATATTTCAAAAGAAATTCTCATGAAAATTCAACAAGCAGGATTTACCATTGTAACTACAAACGACCCCAATAAAAGAAAAAATTTTTATGAGGAACTAAAAAGTAAAGAAATTTTTATAGAAGTTTTATAATAGAACATATTAACGATAAAGACTTTGCAAGAACAAATAGCCGAAAGCCACGCCTCTTTCGGTTAAGTGTTTTTTGTTACAATTGTATTAAGCTTAGACTAAGTGTGGTTTTTATAGAATTTTCAACGGTTTTTTGAGTGAGATAATCAACGAGCTTGATTATCTCGTTAATTAATTCTAAGACAAGAACTAAAAAATCAATGACTACTCATCATGTCTCCTTCTTATAACCGAAAGAGTAGCCATGCTTAATACGCTTTAATTATAGTATTTTTGAATGAATAAGTTTTAATGTTTTATATGAAAATTTGGGTGTTATCTCAATTCTTTCCTATAATTTGTTTTTTCTTCATCATTATGAAAAACCATTGTTTCAATACAATTTTCTTTACAAAATTGTTTTATTTCATAATTATTGTTTGTTTCATAGAATTTAACAAGATGGGTAAAAAACTCATTCATATCATTCTTAGCAATTGCCAAAATACCGAATCCATTTTCAATTAAAATTTTATTAGCAATTAGCATTGAAGTTCTTTTATTTCCATCAAAAAATAATTGACTTCTCATAAGATATAGCATCAAATCCAATGCTACTTCTTTTTTATTTTCATTTTTTAAAATTGTTTCTATATTTTTACTAACCTCATAATCAATAGGTAATTTTGGTTTAAAATTTGTTCCACTTATTTTAACATCAGCTGTTCTTAAAAATCCTAATTTATGAACCAAATCTCTGCCTACAATCCTATTAAAGTCCTGTATCAAACTCAAACTAACTTTTTCATTAATGGTATCAAACAAATAATTCCAAGCTCTTTTGAGATTTAAAATTATTGTTAAATCTTGTATTGTTTTATCAGGAACACTAAAGCCATCTATAATCATTTGAGTTTCAGGAAAAGTAACATTTACACCTTCTAAATTCGCGGATTTCCAAATAATATCTACAAGGTTTCTTTTTGCTAAAAATATATTTTCTTCTAAAGTTAAATTTCTCATTTTAAATCTTTCCTTCATAAAAATCCGCCTTGAGTTTTAACTCTTGGCGGAAATAACCCTAAAGGCTTAACTATGAAACGACATAGTAAGCGTTTTGTGAGATTATATCTAAACTTTAGGTTTTTTAAGTTTAAAATGGAAGTATTTTTAGCAAAACCGCAGGACAGAAAAGCCCCTTTAAACATACAAAGACAACAAGATTAAAAGAATTGCGTTCGGTTTATAAGTGATACTTAATAAAAAGTGTGTATAATACATACTCATAAGGATATTATAGTGAGTAAAAAAGATAAAATTATTAAAGATTTAAAAAATAATCCTAACAATGCGCCCTTTGAAACGCTTAAGATTTTATTAGAAAGCGAAGGTTATGAATGTTTTAATAAAGGCGGATTACATTATCAATTCAGAAAAGAAGAATGTGATCTTATTACTATTTCATTTAAACGCCCTATAAAGGCTATATATGTCAAAATGGTTTTAAAAGCTATAACAGGAGAATGAATGATGAAAGACTTAGATTACTATCTTAATCTACCTTATGAAATTATTATAAAAAAACTTGATGAAAAAGATGGCGGAGGATATTTTGCAAGATATAAAGATTTCCCTTATATTATGGGAGATGGTGAAAATGAAATAGAAGCCTTAAAAGATCTCAAAGAAGCATTTAAAGGAGCATTAGAAGTTATGCTTGAAAAAGGTGATTATATTAAAGAACCTATTGATAATGAAGCAAAAATTAGAATTAATATTACCTTGCCTAAAAGCTTAGTAGAGGCAATAGATACAATAAGCGATAATAGAAGCAAATTCTTAGCTGATCTTGCAAATAGTGCTATAAAATCTTATAAAATAAGCACCTAAAAATTGACATAGTTAAATAAAAAAAATCCGTTTTAAACTCCTAAAAAATAGGCATTTTATAGTATAAATACTTGCAAAAATTATTAAAAATGGTATAATTATGTTATATAAATTGAGAAAGGAGTTGCTTATGACCCTTATTATTGAAAATGTTAATGAAGATTTTTTACCTGCATTCAAGGGTTTAGCAAAAAGCATAAATGCCAAATGTAAAATTTCTAAGCCTAAGTTGAGTAGTTTTGAAAGTAAGATATTAAATGCAAGCAAAGAACTTGATAAAGAAAAAAAAGTCAATACTGCATTAAGCTTTAATTCGCATCAAGACTTTGTGAAAGCTTATCAAAATGGTAAAATATAAAATTTATTACCATAAAGATTTTATAAAAGCTTACAAAAAAATAAGCGATGAAGAGCGTAAAATAACTGATGAAGTTATTGTAAAACTTTCTAATGATGAGAATTTAGAACCTAAATATAAAGATCATCAATTAAAAGGTGTATTAAAAGATTTTAGAGAATGTCATATAAAGTCTAACTTGTTATTAATTTATCAAAAACATAATAATGAGTTAGAGCTAAATATTTTAAAACTAGGTAGTCATAGTAAGTTATTTAAAAAATATTGAAAGGAATAAAGATGGATAAAGCGCACTTAATTATTTATTTAGCAGTATTTGCATCTATCGTTAGTGTTTTAATAACTTGTTGTCTTTTGTATTTAATCAGAGATAGGTTAAGCAAATTGTTTTCTAAAAATACATTATTGAAAATCAAGAAGTTTTTAAAAGAGAATTTTGAAGATACTGATGACTCATTAAGATCACGCTCATCAACTTTTGAAAGTGATTATATTAATGATCCAAAATATAGCTTTATGATAGGAAATATATACCATAATGTTAATCGCCATCGCCACTAAGCCTAGTTAAAACTAGACTCAGTGCATTATTATTTATAAGCATCATTGATTTTTTCATTTCTTTCTTTGATAGCAGTTCCTGCTTTTTTCTCAGCTGCGCCTGCTGCTTTTTCTACATCAAATGCCAGTCCTTCTGATTCAACTTTAGCAGGAGCATTTCTT
>NZ_MJXL01000075.1:0-3759 GCF_001762785.1 Campylobacter sp. BCW_6463 | reverse complement strand
AATCGTCTATGGCTTTATTGTGATCAGTCATAACACCTCTTGGATCATAATAATTATGTTTTGTTTGCTCGTGTAATCCATTTGAATTGACATTAGAGTTTACTCCTGCATAGTGTGATAATCCTTGCATATCTCCCCTTGCAGCCATATTTTCAACAGCATTCACAGCAGAAGCCACATTTTCTTTATTAACTACGCCACCATAATTTTCATTGATATAACCTTGAACGATAGATGATCCGCCATCATAACCCACTGAATTATTAAGTGTTTTAGCTTCATTATAGCTATCCATAGAACTTTTGATGCTAGCAGAATTTGTAACATTTCCTGTTTTAAGAAGGTTATTAAATGAAGCACTTGCATCTCTATTTTTGCTAATTTCATTAGAAATACTTTCGTTAAAGGTTTTATTAAAGGTTTCTTGTTGATTTTTGCTTAGATTTTGATACCAACCTTCAGATTCTATTGAATTTGTAGATAAACTACCTCCTATATTAATATCTATATAAGCATTTTTACCTTTTCTAAATCCAAGACTACCACCAATTTTTCCTTCCATCACATCTTGATAAGCTTGCGATACATCCACACCTGTTGCTTTAGAATAAGCATTAGCTAAAGCATGTTGCGTTGCATTAGCAATAGCACTTCTATCGTTTTCTGATAAGGCTAAGCTATCTCCTTTTCCGCTAGCAACTTCTAAAGCTCTTTGAGATAGGTTAGAATTTTGAATCGCATCACTTAGAGCGTGCGCTCTTGTTTCTAAATTGCTTGCAGTCATACCCGCATTTAATCCTTTAATAGAAGCATTACCTATAGAACCATTAGCATTGATTACAGCGGAACTTCCAGTCATATTATCTTTAACTAATTCGCCACCATGTTGCATATCTCTTGTTCCCATAAAACTTCTACCACCTGCACCAAACGAAGATTGAAGAGTATTATAACCTGCACCCACAGCCCAAACTTCATCTCCTCTAGGAGCAGCAATGCTAGTTTGTGTAGATAAGGCTTGCTGATTTGCAAAGCTTCCAGCAGCTCTTGAAGCACCTGTTAGAGCTTGAGATAATCCAGAAGCAAAAGTTATAAATCCTTGCTCACTTGCTTTAGCAATTGCATAAGCTAAAACAGGAGTACTCATTACAAGATAATTCATGAAATTTGATCTATTTGCTACTTCTTTGAATATAAGCATGTTATCTCCTAAGCTTAAAGCTGCTTTTCCACCTGTTATTACTTGTGCAACTTTCATAAGATTATAATCATTTAGATAGTTAATAATACAAAGAATAGGAGTCCAAAGCACTATCCAAATACATAGAGTAAAAAACATCTTAATATGTGCGTAAGAGCCAAATACAATAGAAAGCAAAGCAACAAGCCAAGATAAACCTATGATAATAGCTGTTAAATAAGCTTTAGCTAAAGGCAAATAAGTTTGCGCCATGTGTCCTTGTGCTTGCATACTTGCATAAAATTGCTGATCCGCATAAGCAGTATTTGCAGCCACAGAAGCAGGATTTAATCCTACTGATTTAGCGGTATTAATGATTGCATCTTGAGAAGCAAGCATTATCATGGATTGCTGTAAATAAGATCTAGCACTTACAGCTTGTTCGTTATAGATTTGTGCAGCGCCTAAGAACTTTTGCTCATAATTTGTCATATCATCTACCATACCAAGCAAAGCAGCATGAATCTTCATAGCTTCATCTGTATCGTTTTGAATCATTTCAACGATTTGAGGACCTGCATCAGAACAAGGTACAACACTTTGTTCTTCAACATTATTGTTATTTTTAAACAAAGGAGTAAGCTGAGAGCCATTGCCTATGTTTGTGAAAAGATCTTGCATTAAATTATCAGAGTTTTGAAAAAGATTTCTACCTTGTTGATTAAGCAAGATACCTACTGAAACGCAGTTTCTAAAATAAAAATCAATATTTTTTTGCAAAGTTGCATCAATAGCCGAAAGCTTTACGCTTGGTAAAGTACTCATCACTTGAAGTGAAAAACCTAAACCTGCGTTAGAGAAATTTGTAGATTGTGGAGTTGAAAAATGTTTTTCCATAGCTTCTAGGATAACCTTCTCAAATTGTGTCATTAATGCAAAGCTTTTTCCTATGCCTATAGGAATTTGAGAAATGACATAATCTTTACTTGTTACTTCATCGTGAATCATGAAGCGGTGATTATTGTCATTTGGCGCCCTTAAAAACATCTGCCACACTACAGCAAAAAGTATAAACATTTTTCCAAATTCAAACACAGGATTTGTTTGTCCATCCATTGCTTTTTTGATACTAAAAAGCAATAATGAGATAGCTAAGGCTGCATTAACGATATAACTTGTTTCAGTGGTTATACCTTTAACAGCTTGCATGATTTCATTCATCACATCGCCATAACCCCAAGTATAAATTAAATTGCTATTAGCTATTTCAGTTGCACCAAATAAAAATGAAGGTGCAAAAAACAAAGTGCTAAAGAATAAAAAGTAAAATCTTTTCATGGACTGTTTTAAGAAGTTAAAGAGTTTGTTTGGTATAATTATAAAAGGTAGATGCCAAAGGCGGCTACCTTTGGCATTAATCATAACCTAGAAAGGCGGTGATTAAATTGTCCAATAAAATTATAGTAATAATTATACTACTTTGTATAATTATAGTCAAGTGTTATTAACACTTGATTTCCCCTTTTTTTAAGGGGAGCTATAATTTTCCCTTTGGCTTAACCAAACAAACTTTTAACTAAGCTTCTCTTCTTCTATTGAATTTCTATATTTTTTTATATTTTTTATTTGAACTAAATAATAAACTTAACAAGATTTAAATTTACCAAATCTACTATCTTTTTACTTCAATCTCACATTCATAATCATATTAGATAAAAAGATACTATCTTTATCAAAGTCTTTTGAGTTATATTCATTTTTTGATTGTATAGTTTGCATAGTTTGTATTAAAGTTGAAAGATTGTATAAACTTAAACTTTCTAATATATTTATGAGTTCTATCTTGCTTAAAGTATTAAAATCATTTAACAATCTAAGATAATTACTTATAATAGAAGAAGAGTGAATACTATGAAATAAAATTTTATTTTTTATATCTTTTTTAATAAAAAATTGATTATCTTTAAAATAAAAATAATTTCTAAAATGATTATTGCTTATTATTTGATTATAAAAACTTAAAAGACTTTCTTTGCTGTTTAAATCTATAAAATTAAGATAAAAATTCTTTTCTTCTAAGGCTAATTTTAAAGCATTAAGATTTGCAAAAGAAGCATTAATATTTTCATTATTTTTTAAAGCATAAACGATATTTTCTTGTTCTTGTTTTTGGGTAATAGCATATTGTAATAAAGGATTTTTATAATGTGTATCGCTATTGATTAAAACATTGATATAAAAAGCTTCTTTGCTTTTTTGAGTTAATTGAAGCAAAGATAAAAGTGTAGAAGGGATATAAAAAGAATCAAGCTTTAAATTTAAATACTTATCATAAGTATTTATATAAGTTAATTCTTGAGTAAAATCCAAAGCTTGTTCTTTTAAATTTAAAAGCATTGTTCCACCTAATCCTAATAAAGCTAGATTTTTGAAATTCTCTAAAGCTTTTCTTTTTTCTAAATCGATTTGAAGTATTTTTTGCATTGTTTTTCCTTTCTTTTGTGGTTTACTCTTTTATATTATGCTCTTTAGCATAAGCTAGTATTTTAGCTCGAAGTTCTTGCGGAAAATTATATCTA
>NZ_MJXL01000074.1:0-6164 GCF_001762785.1 Campylobacter sp. BCW_6463 | reverse complement strand
TTAGATCAAGATAATACTATAAAACAAGATACACCTAGTTATTATTTTTCTCCTAAAGATGAAAGCAGTGGCAAAGGAAGACTTAGCATCTTTTATAAAAATGATGAACTTTGTTTGCTTAATTATTCTATTATAGAAAATTCTTTAAATATTAAATTAGAATGTTTAAGCAAACAAAGCTTAGAGTATAAAGACTTAATTTCAAACACTTTAAAAGAACAAAAAACCACACAAGTAGATAAAAAACAAGCTATAGCTAAACTTCATGCTCTTTTAGAAAATCAAAACCTAGAATGTATCCATGGAGGTAAAGTCATACTTAAATCAAACAAAGGAAAAACTTTTAAAGATGATGGTGTGCCTATAATGCTAGAAAGTGATTTATTAAACTCTAGTATAGTAGCTTGTCCTAATACTATAGCAGGTGTAAGTGTTCCTTGTACTAAAGTTGTTAATGTAAAAGGATCCTTATCTCAAAAGAAAGTCAATAATGAATATGTAATCTTACAAGAACTCATATCAGCTTGTATTAGTGATAAAGGTTTTCCTTTAAAAGTAAGCTTTACTCCTACTAAGTTTAAATTTGATCACAGCTTTAATCCTAAAGAGGGCTTAGGAGAACAAAGTAAAAATCAAATAGAGTTAAAAGAACCTATAATAAGACTTCATTATAAAAGTGATAGATTTCAAAAAGATAATTTACCTATCTATAATCTTTTAATCAATAATGAAAAAAAAGAACAAAATAAGGCTTTAAATGAATTTAATATAGATTTAAAAGATTTAAAAGATATAGAGGATATAAATATTCTTAATCAATTCAAACAAGACTTTAGTAAAGATTATGAATTTAAAGAATTAAATCTTAGCTTTGATACTAATTTAATCAAACTTTATTTTATTATCCCAAAAAACATTGCTAAAGTTTATAAAAGTGCTTATAAGGAATTTGAAAATAAAGATTTAGGAGTAGGGTATTTTACACAGCTACATGAGTATGATAAAATCATCAAAAATGCTTTAGAAGATAATAAAGAATTAAACGAATATCATTTTAGTTTTTTAGCTCCTGCAAAAATGCAAAATTTAAAACTTCAAATCGCACAAGGACTAGATGAAATCTTAGAAGATGAAGATAGAAAACAAGAGTTTTATGTTTGTAAATTTGTGGTGGTAAATGGGGTTAGTGAAAACAATACTCAAGAAAAAATCACTCATCTAAGCAATGATGGTCAAAATCTTTTAAAAAATATAGAGAAGCTAAGACTCAAACCTTATAATGATCAAAATGGAAAAGAAATTACTTCATATGTTAAAGGTGCAACTATTGGATATGGACATCTTATAGGGCAAAATGAATGGGATTTGTATAAAAATGGTATTACTTTACAAGAAGCGGATAAATTGTTTAAAAGCGATTTGTTGCCCTTTGAAAATGCTGTAAAAAATTCAATAAACTCTTCCTTAGCACAGAACGAATTTGATGCCTTGGTTATATTATGTTTTAATATAGGGATTGATAATTTTAAAAATTCTTCTGTTGTTAAAATCATCAATGCAGAGAAAACGGGTTGCAAAACATTAAAGGAAGCTTGGATGGCGTGGAACAAAAGTCAAAATAAAGTAATGCAAGGACTAATTAATAGGAGAAATGCTGAATATAAGCTTTACATTCAAGGAGGTTATGAAAAATGGTAATTTTTAAAAATATATTATTGTTTTTATTTTTTAGTACTTATTTATTAGCGCAAGAGGATTTTACTCCACTAGAGCAATGTACCTATGAAAATGAAAAGTTTTGGATAAAAATTTTAAATCTATGTCCAGAGGGTAATATAACTTGTGATAAAGTTGTATATGTGGGTGTCAATAAAAATAATGGAAAATATATTGTCCTAAACGGTAAGTCTATTAGTGATGTAAATATGAATTTTAAAGGATATGTTTTTAAAAATGGTATTTATGAATACAATATTTTTAATAATTTTTTATATATTTCTAAAAACAAGCAGATTATACAAGAATATCGTCTGAAATTATGTGAAAAATAGACACAACAAAGGCAACAAGCAACAACAAATACCTAGAATATGTAAAAAGTTAAAAAGATGCAATAAGAATTACAAGAAGTTTTTAAAGTTATAAAAATCCTAATTAATGAAATCTTAGCTCCTAAATTTTACAACAAATACAAAGATTTAGAAGTAGAGATTGATGATAAGGGCAATGTGCTTAGGTGGATAGGAGAGATTAATAGAGAGACAAAAAATATTAGCAAATAAAAAATGATATAATAATGCTTTATATAAGGAATCTTTTATGTTTATAAGTTCTAAAACAGAGTTAATTCAAACTATTAAAAATTTAACAATCAACAATAAAGAAGTTAAACAGATTGATTTTATTTATCCTAATTTTTCTATTTTACACGCTATATTAAAAAATATTGATTTTCATCAAAGAAAAATGCTATCTAAAAATCAAATATTGGCTATGGAAATACTAGAAATTTTAAAACAAACTTGTGATAATCACAATAATATAGAAATAAATATCCATACCCTTAATGAGCTTGATGCTGGACAAAATGTAAATTTAAAAGATTTATCAAGCAGTGAAATTTGCACTAAAGTTTATTTAGAAGACTTAGAAGAAGAAATTCAAGACAAGAAACAAGGTAAAGATTTTAATCTTTTTTATCATACAGATAAAAATAATCTTTGTATCGAATTTATCAATACTTTAAAAGAACTAGCTAAAGATTCTGAAGATATAACAACCTTAGACGAGTTAATCGAAAACATTGATCCTGATGATATAAGCAGTGAGAAATTTGATGATTTTAAGAAAAAAGTTTTAGAAAAGATTGGAAATGTCATAGAATCGGATTTTTTCAAAAATAGCATAAGTCCCACTTTAAAAAATACTTATGAAAAATTTATCAATGAGTTGTTAGAACACATTAAAAAACTTGCCGAAGAAAAAGAATATGAAAAAATTAAAATCATACTAAGTGCTATAGCGGGTGTTGCAATAGCCACAGTGGTAGCTGTTCTTACAGGTGGGACAGGATTAGCTATTTTGGCTGCTGGTTTATTTTCTTTAATGGGTTCTGCAAGCGAGTATTATGAATTTGCTCAAAGAGATTATGGCACACTTTTAACGACTTTAGCCGCATTTTTAGCCACTAGATGTGCTATGTTTATTCATTATATTAATTCTCGCTTGTTATCTTGTGTTTTAATTATTAATAAAAAAGAAATTATTGATTTAAGTGGTTTTGGATTATATCTTGGAAGTGATGAAAGCAATATCGCTTCGAATTTGGCTTATAAAATCACTTTAAGCGAAGAAATAAAAAGCATTGAAAATATTTTTAGTGAAATCTTTTTAAACCCAGAACAAAAAGACAAGGGATATAAAAATACACCCAATGATTCAAAATCGAGCAATTTACCCGCTTTCATTTCAACGCAAAAATTATCTAATTTGTATTTAAAAAACAATGCTATTTTAAAGAATTTGCAAGAAGATATTAAACAATTTATTTATTTTTCCTATATAGAAAGTCCAAATTTTAACTCAAGTAAACTAGCTGAATTTTTCGCACAAAAAAATCAAAATGCACAAATAGATTTAAATACAACTAAAATGAGTAAAAATTATTTGATTATTTCAAATATCCCCAATAAATACAATGCAGGACTTAGTGAAAGTTTAACTCAAGAAATCGCCAACTATAATATACAAGATAAATACAGAAGAATTAAAAAAAATATTGATACTTCAAAAAAAACTTATGACAGCACAAGAGATTATAGCGAATATAGCATAGAAATGCCACAAGATGAAAATGAACCTTATATTTTACAATTAAGCCCTTTTGTGAAAATATCCAAAGAAGCTTATGAGAATAGTAAAAAAGCTTATGAAGATATGCAAAAGGTTTATAAATATTTAACAAATTTTGTTGCTACACCGCAGAAGCTACCAGAATTCGCAAAAACAGCTAAAGAAAAATTAGCAATATCAGAAAATGAGCCAATGATAGAAATAGTAAAAAAGACGGAAAATTTACGACATTGCGAACGAATAAACATTTTAGCTTATATTGACTACAATAAAAAAATAAATGATAAAAAATGGCTTCCTTATTTTTATATCAAAAAATTCTTTAAACAAAACGAAGCCAAAGAATCCATCATAGAAAAAGAAAAGAAGATAGCTCATCAATATTTAACTTTTTTGAAAAAAGAGTTTTTTGAAAAATCGGATAAATCTTCATTTGGGAACTATTCTTTAATGGAATGTTTATTTATTTCATTTGTCTTGTATCAAGCTAAGCTTATTTTTCCAAATATCAATTTGGATTTGAAAAAATATGGAGGCAGTAATTTTGTATATATAAAATACTTAGAGGAAACTTATGTTTTATGGACAGATGAATGTCCAATATATGTAAATAATGAGCCAACAAATATTACAGCATATGAAGTTGTATCGCAATTATTAAAAATACTTGACAAAAAAGATTATTCTTTTGTGGAAAATGATAATTCGATAACTATAGATGATTTTTTTAATGAATTATCAAAAGATTTAGATACAACAAATACATTAGATAAAAAAATAATCAAATTAAAGCAAATGTATCATTTAGATGAACAAAAATGCATTAAAGAATTTATGAATTTAGACGAAGAAACGCAACGAGCTTTTGTTGCATGGATGGATATAGAGAAACAAATATCAGATTTATCAAAGCTTTTGGAGCAGATGTATGGAAAAGAATATTTAAATAAGGCAAAAGAACAAAAAACAAGTGAAATATTTACTTATGCAATGTTAAAAATTTTATTAAGTGCTAGTCCTTTTATCAGCTTTACAGCTCAAATGTTGTGGGATTTTAATTTTTTAAAAACAATAGAATATGTTATTCAAGCTTGTATTAAAATAAACAAAGAAGGATTTAAAGAATTTTTTAAAGAACAGCTTGGTATTTTTGCACCTCCAAAAAAGAATAGTATATATCATATACACATAAAATCTAATTTAATAATAAAAGCACGCTTGCAACAAATAGAAAAAGAATTAATTCATACTAAAATCCAAATGATTTTAGCACAAGAGATAAAATCCAATTTAATAATACAAAAAAATACATCCGGTTTAAATCTATTTATCACAAAGATAAAAGAATACTTTAATGAAAAACAAATTAAGATTTATTGGAGTGATAAATATATGAAACAATTATTTATATACTCTAATCAAGAAAGCAATATATCTAAAATTGCTCTTATGCATAGCATGGATATACAAACTCAAAAATATACTATTTATACTTATGCTAAGCTAAATAAACTTGACCTTGCTTCTATTGTGGCTGGAGAATTTGTGGGTATTTTTTTAAATTATCTCTTTCCAACAAATTTTAAAGCCCTACAAGAACAATATGAAAGCATTGTTTATCAGCTTTACACCTTCAAAGATGATTCTCCTTTAGCGGTTATAAGAGATCATTTTGTAACCTATCCTTTTGCAATCAATTCGAAATTCATTAGCTTTGATTTAAAGAAAATTTTTTATGGCATAGATCTTTGCACAGGAGTTTTTGACACTCATTTTTCCTTTCATTATGAAATAGATCAAAAGCTTGAAGAAAATAAAGAATTTCTTTTAAAAAGACTTTTATCTTATTTGATTATTGATGAGAAAAGAAATGCAACTGCTTTAGAGGATATAAAAGAACAAAAATATATTATAGATGATTATACTTTTTATTTTAAAGAATTAAAATCTTTAGAACTTAAAAAATGCACTATATATCAACTTCCTTGTAATCATCCTTTGTTTAAAGAGTTTAGAAATAAAGAAAAGCAAATTAGTGCTTTTAAAAAGGATGAAGATAGTCCTATTCATGCTTACAATGAAGCTTTACAAATTTTACAAGATTTTGCTAATGGAATTTACAATACAAGTAAAGATAAAACAGGAAGATATATAGAAGATAAAAATAAAACCAGAAGATTACTAGAAAAACTCAATATCATAGGACAAAACAATCTTAAGGCTATGTATATGGGGATAAATGGAAATGAAGAAAGCTTGAAAGCTATAGGCAAAAGAGAAAATAACACTAGCAAAGCAAGTGCAAATGCTGA
>NZ_MJXL01000073.1:611-1452 GCF_001762785.1 Campylobacter sp. BCW_6463 | reverse complement strand
GCTCTGATTTGATCAAGATTGGTTATAGCAGTTTCAGCTATATCCATTACAGCCATAGCACCTTTAAGAGTAGTTACACCCGCACTCTTATCTACTGTTCCAGCCATATTGCCTGCTGAAGTTTTTAAAGTAGCAAATTGAGAATTTCCTGAACCTTCTGAAAAACCTGAACCTTTAGAAACGGTATAAACATTGCTAGCACTAGACATTGCTGAAATAGTAACAAGAGAATCTGTTAATAAAGCTGACATATTTTTGCCACTGCCCTCAGAAAATCCTGAACCAGCAGAAAATCCTGAACCTTCAGAACTCATATAAGCTGAAACAGAAGAATAACCTACTAAAATTTGTTTTCCTCCGCCTTTAAAGGAATTAAAGCCCATTGCATCCGCTATATTTGCATCGATTTGACCTTTAGACTCTCTTAAAGATACTGAAGATTGAGAAATAAGATCAGTTGTTCCCATACCTATAGCACTAAGATTGGTTCCGCTGATGTTAATATCTCTACCATCGTTTTTTACTAAAGATAATCTTCCATAATTTTCTTTTTGTGTTCCTAAAATTCCAGAACCAACTCCTATATCTCCAGTGATTTTAATCCCTCTACCATCAGCTGAAGTAAGAACAAGCTTACCATTTTCATCCTTAGAAGCTTGAACTCCTGTTGTGTCTTTAACCGCATTGATAGCTGAGATCAAAGAACCATTTTCATCCCCATCTTTATAATCAACCTTGCCTATAGTTACCCCGTTGATAGCAAAATCACTAGAAGTACTTCCTGCTTTTATAGCATAAGCCCCTGTAGTTTTTACATCATAAGTTGCTCTAACTCCTGTTT
>NZ_MJXL01000073.1:0-561 GCF_001762785.1 Campylobacter sp. BCW_6463 | reverse complement strand
TAAAGCTCCAAGTCCTGTTCCAACAGAGGTTGAAATCACAACACTATCAAATTTAAAATCTTCTATACCATTATAGTTTTTTATAGTAAGCCCTACCACGCCTGAAGTGAAGCTTTGAGAACCTGTTTCAAATCTTGTAACACCGATTTTTGAAGACTGGGTTGCACCTATAGTTGCCTTAACGGTTTGATTTGAACTTGCACCGATTTGAAATTCTTGATTAGTAAAACCACCACTTAAAAGTTGTTTACCATTAAATGAAGTGGTATTTGCGATATTGTCAAGTTCTTCCATGAGTTTGTTGATATCTGCTTGAAGCATGGTTCTTGTTTTTGTACTTTGACCATCTTGAGCTGCTTGAGTAGCTTTAGTCTTGATAGTATCTAAGATTTTAAGTTGCTCATCCATAGCCTTATCAGCAGTTTGTAAGATACCTAAAGCATCATTACCATTTGAGATAGCTTGACCTAAAGTATTGGCTTGAGATCTTAAACTATCTGCTATCGCCATCCCTGAAGCATCATCCGCTGCAGAGTTAATCCTAAGACCTGAACTAAGTCT
>NZ_MJXL01000072.1:3838-8021 GCF_001762785.1 Campylobacter sp. BCW_6463 | reverse complement strand
TTCCAAACTCCTAAAAACACCCTATTCTCTTAAAAACCTTAACCAGCAACAAACTCTTTTTTAAACACGATTCTAAGCACCATCTAAAACAACAATAAAAATAAACATAGGATTTATATATAAAGTAAGCAATGAAGACATTTAACAAGTCCGCAATGAGCTACTTTCCCCCTGCCAGTAAGGCGTAGTATCATCACCCACGATGTGCTTAGCTTCTTGGTTCGGGATGGAGCAAGGCGTTTCCACATCTGTATAATCACGGACATTGTTATTTAAATATTCTTTGAAAGATTGAATTTAAAAAATAAAGCTTAATCTTTTTATTTCTTTACTTTTTTCTTTATTCTCTTTCTTCTTTTGTTTTTCTTTCTTCTTTACTTATCTTTTATCTTTGATAAGTTTTTATATAGAATACTTAAAAAACAATGTTAAGAGCAAGTTCTAATATAAACTTTACTTGAAAGATTTTATTAGCTTAAAAACATAATGTTTATATAAATATTTCATATAAAACATTCAAAGCTTTATAAAAACCTTAACAAGGAAGTGATGCTTTATTAAAGATAAGCCAAACGCTCTATTAGTACTGGTCAGCTAAAGGACTTTCATCCATTACACACCCAGCCTATCAAACTAGTAGTCTTCTAGAGAGCTTAGAGAAGATTCATCTTAGAGTTGGCTTCACGCTTAGATGCTTTCAGCGTTTATCCTTTCCAAACTTAGCTACGCTGCGATGCTCTTGGCAGAACAACAGCTACACCAGTGGTTTGTTCAACCCGGTCCTCTCGTACTAGGGTCAAATCTCTTCAATCTTCTTACGCCCACGGCAGATAGGGACCGAACTGTCTCACGACGTTCTGAACCCAGCTCGCGTACCGCTTTAAATGGCGAACAGCCATACCCTTGGGACCTGCTCCAGCCCCAGGATGCGATGAGCCGACATCGAGGTGCCAAACCTCCCCGTCGATGTGAGCTCTTGGGGGAGATCAGCCTGTTATCCCCGGGGTACCTTTTATCCTTTGAGCGATGGCCCTTCCACACAGAACCACCGGATCACTAAGACCGACTTTCGTCTCTGCTTGACTTGTATGTCTTGCAGTTAAGCTGGCTTATACCTTTATACTCTACGAACGATTTCCAACCGTTCTGAGCCAACCTTTGTAAGCCTCCGTTATTATTTGGGAGGCGACCGCCCCAGTCAAACTACCCACCAGACATTGTCCCACTTGAGGATAACTCAAGCTGGTTAGCTACCCAAATAAGAAAGAGTGGTATCTCAACAACGGCTCATATACAACTGGCGTCATATACTCAAAGCCTCCCACCTATCCTGCACATTCTTATCCAAGTAGCAGTGTCAAGCTGTAGTAAAGGTCCACGGGGTCTTTCCGTCTTGCCGCGGGTAGGAGGAATTTTCACCTCCACTACAATTTCACTGGATCCCTCTTTGAGACAGCTCCCATCTCGTTACGCCATTCATGCAGGTCGGTATTTAACCGACAAGGAATTTCGCTACCTTAGGACCGTTATAGTTACGGCCGCCGTTTACTCGGGCTTCGATCAAGAGCTTCGCTAATGCTAACCCCATCAATTAACCTTCGAGCACCGGGCAGGCGTCACACCCTATACATCCTCTTACGAGTTAGCAGAGTGCTGTGTTTTTGGTAAACAGTCGGGAGGGACTCTTTGTTGTAAGTTTCTTCGCTTTCGAAGTAAATCCTAGTACGAAGCTAACCACACCTTATACCGAAGATACGGTGCTATTTTGCAGAGTTCCTTAAAGAGAGTTCTTCCACGCGCCTTAGAATACTCATCCCACCCACCTGTGTCGGTTTACGGTACGGGCAACATTAGCTAAACTTAGAAACTTTTCTTGGCTCGACGGCATCAGGGGTTCTTCTATCCATCCGAAGATTTCAAAAAGCCTTTCAGTTCTCGGAGTGTTCTTATACGGATTTGCCTGTATAAGCTCCTACGACCTTAGACTAGCACTTCCATCCGCTAGCCCCCTTAGCCCTAAGCGTCCTTCCATCGCACACTAATGTTGGTATTGGAATATTAACCAATTTGCCATCGTCTACCCCTTTCGGACTCGACTTAGGACCCGACTAACCCTACGATGACGAGCATCGCGTAGGAAACCTTGGGTTTACGGCGTTAATGATTCTCACATTAATTATCGCTACTCATGCCTGCATGCTCACTTCTATTCGCTCCAGCACTCCTTACCGGTATACCTTCGACGCAAATAGAACGCTCTCCTACCACTTGCACACAACTTAAACTACTTAAACTACTTAAACTTTAAACCAAGAATATTTTTACTGATTTTACTAAGCTTTATTTCTATCTTTACTCTATAAAAATCAGTAAAAATATAACTAAAACATATAACTTAGTTTTTTATATTCTCAACTTAAATAATCTAAGTTGTGTGCAAGTCTACAGCTTCGGTACTTACTTTAGCCCCGTTATATTTTCCGCGCAAAATCACTAGACCAGTGAGCTATTACGCTTTCTTTAAAGGATGGCTGCTTCTAAGCCAACCTCCTGGTTGTTTAAGTAACTTCACATCGTTTTCCACTTAAGTAAGATTTAGGGACCTTAGCTGGTAGTCTGGGTTGTTTCCCTCTTGACGACGGATTTTATCACTCGCCGCCTGACTGCTGTGATTACATATAAGGTATTCGGAGTTTGATAGGGTTTGGTACATTGGTGTATGCCCTAGCCCATTCAGTGCTCTACCCCCTTATATTACGACACAACGCTATACCTAAATATATTTCGGAGAGAACCAGCTATCACGAAGTTTGATTGGCCTTTCACCCCTATCCACAAGTCATCCCGGGGCTTTTCAACGCCTATGGGTTCAGTCCTCCACTAGTTCTTACACTAGCTTCAACTTGCTCATGGATAGATCACTTCGTTTCGGGTCTGCAGCATCTGACTAAGCGCCCTATTCAGACTCGCTTTCGCTACGGCTTCGCGTTTGCTTAACCTTGCCAGACACCACAACTCGCAGGCTCATTATGCAAAAGGCAGTCCATCACACTGTATTGCTACATAGTGCTCTGAATGATTGTAAGCAAATGGTTTCAGGTTCTATTTCACTCTGATCACCTCAGTTCTTTTCACCTTTCCCTCACGGTACTTGTGCACTATCGATCTGGTATTAGTATTTAGGGTTGGATCGTGGTCGACCCGGATTCAGACAGGATTCCTCGTGTCCCGCCCTACTCAGGATACTGCTAGCTAAGCTTTGTTTTTCGCATACGGGACTATCACCCTCTATGGCTATACTTTCCAGAATGTTCTGCTAAACTCAGCTCTTGCACATTGCAGTCCTACAACCCCCAGTGCAAGCACTGGGTTTGCCCTCTTGCGCTTTCGCTCGCCGCTACTGACGCAATCTCTATTGATTTCTTTTCCTGAGGGTACTAAGATGTTTCAATTCCCCTCGTTCGCTCCTATATAGGTAATGTATATCTCTATACATTGGGTTGCCCCATTCGGAAATCTACGGATCAAAGCTTCTTGACAGCTCCCCGTAGCTTATCGCAGTCTAGTACGTCCTTCATCGCCTTTACCAGTCAAGGCATCCACCATTCGCTCTTAGTAGCTTACCTTTTGATGTTCTTTTAGCAGATGAGCAAAGCTCATCTTAAAGAACCAAAGCTAAAGGCCTACCCCGCCAACCTAAAAGATATTAGGCTTAAAACGAAATAAACTAAACATTCATTAAAAAATTAATGTAGATAAAGCTTCAATTCTTAATCACTAAAAAAACAATTTGCATAAAAGTTAGATATAACCTAACTTCTACCTTTTATTATTGATTCTAAAACGCATCACTTCCTTGTTAAAGTTTTTATGATAAGACTTCTTTATCTTAAGACGGAAAGCATTCAAACACTTAATATAAAACTAAATGATTTAGTCTTAACTAAGCTGTGAGTTTGAAACTTGTCTTTAATTTACAAATCTTAAATCTAATATTCTCTTTATTATAGAAATAAAGATAATTAAAAGATATAAGTTAAACCAAAGAAAAGATAAATAGGTTTTATCCTTTAACAAGTCCTGTAAAATTGTTTTTATTAAAACTTGCTTGTGACTCTTAACAATGATAATTAAAAAGAACATTTAGGTTTAAAACCTAAAGGAAGTATATATATATATATAT
>NZ_MJXL01000072.1:0-3788 GCF_001762785.1 Campylobacter sp. BCW_6463 | reverse complement strand
TATATATATATATATATTAATATAATCATTATAAATATAAATACATAATGTATATGCTACTTATATCTATTTAAAGTATATTCTTTTATAGCTAAAGATAAAAATAAATCTAAGTATAGAGTTTATATTTTATATTTAATCTACTTTATATACTTGCTTTAGATTTTAAAGCTTTTTTATTCAAATCTTTTTTATGGTGGGCCTAACAAGACTTGAACTTGTGACCTCACCCTTATCAGGGGTGCACTCTAACCAGCTGAGCTATAGGCCCTTAATAAATGGTGGAGAATAGCGGGATCGAACCGCTGACCTCCTGCGTGCAAAGCAGGCGCTCTCCCAGCTGAGCTAATTCCCCATAAACAATTAGCTTTATCATCAATCTTTGAAATCTAAACAAGAATCAATTGAGTTTATATATTGAAGTAATAGTTGTGAGACTTATTACTTTGTACTCTAGAAAGGAGGTGATCCAACCGCAGGTTCTCCTACGGTTACCTTGTTACGACTTCACCCCAGTCGCTGATTCCACTGTGGACGGTAACTAGTTTAGTATTCCGGCTTCGAGTGAAATCAACTCCCATGGTGTGACGGGCGGTGAGTACAAGACCCGGGAACGTATTCACCGTAGCATGGCTGATCTACGATTACTAGCGATTCCGGCTTCATGCTCTCGAGTTGCAGAGAACAATCCGAACTGGGACATATTTTATAGATTTGCTCCACCTCGCGGTATTGCGTCTCATTGTATATGCCATTGTAGCACGTGTGTCGCCCTGGGCATAAGGGCCATGATGACTTGACGTCGTCCACACCTTCCTCCTCCTTACGAAGGCAGTCTATTTAGAGTGCTCGGCCGAACCGTTAGCAACTAAATACGTGGGTTGCGCTCGTTGCGGGACTTAACCCAACATCTCACGACACGAGCTGACGACAGCCGTGCAGCACCTGTCTCTAAGTTCTAGCAAGCTAGCACCCTCATATCTCTATAAGGTTCTTAGGATATCAAGCCCAGGTAAGGTTCTTCGCGTATCTTCGAATTAAACCACATGCTCCACCGCTTGTGCGGGTCCCCGTCTATTCCTTTGAGTTTTAATCTTGCGACCGTACTCCCCAGGCGGTACACTTAATGCGTTAGCTGCATTACTGAGATGACTAGCATCCCAACAACTAGTGTACATCGTTTAGGGCGTGGACTACCAGGGTATCTAATCCTGTTTGCTCCCCACGCTTTCGCGCCTTAGCGTCAGTTGAGTTCCAGCAGATCGCCTTCGCAATGGGTATTCTTGGTGATATCTACGGATTTTACCCCTACACCACCAATTCCATCTGCCTCTCCCTCACTCTAGACTATCAGTTTCCCAAGCAGTTTAATGGTTAAGCCATTAGATTTCACAAGAGACTTGATAATCCGCCTACGCGCCCTTTACGCCCAGTGATTCCGAGTAACGCTTGCACCCTCCGTATTACCGCGGCTGCTGGCACGGAGTTAGCCGGTGCTTATTCCTTAGGTACCGTCAGAATTCTTCCCTAAGAAAAGGAGTTTACGCTCCGAAAAGTGTCATCCTCCACGCGGCGTTGCTGCGTCAGGGTTTCCCCCATTGCGCAATATTCCCTACTGCTGCCTCCCGTAGGAGTCTGGACCGTGTCTCAGTTCCAGTGTGACTGATCATCCTCTCAGACCAGTTAAGCGTCATAGCCTTGGTAAGCCATTACCTTACCAACTAGCTGATACTATATAGTCTCATCCTACACCGAAAAACTTTCCCTACTCAACTTATGTTAAGCAGGAGTATAGAGTATTAGCAGTCGTTTCCAACTGTTGTCCTCTTGTGTAGGGCAGATTAACTATACCTTACTCACCCGTGCGCCACTAATCCACTTCTAGCAAGCTAAAAGCTTCATCGTTCGACTTGCATGTATTAGGCACGCCGCCAGCGTTCACTCTGAGCCAGGATCAAACTCTCCATAATAAACCTTCTTTAGCATCAAGGCAAAGCCTTGACTAAGAAGCAAGCTAAAGGCCTACCCCGCCAACCTAATAGATAAACTACTTAGATTGCATTAAAGAGATAAACCTTATTACTTTTATAGATAGTTTAATCTTTTTCTTCAAAGAAAAAGTTATAAAAGATTAAAAGAAAAGCTTTTAATCTTTTTAATTATTAGATTGAATAGATTTTACATAATTACTTATGTCTAAATCTTTCTGGCTCAATCGATCACTTATTTAGATTTCAAAGATTGACTAATAAGATTTGAATAACAATACTAAGTTAAAAGAACAAAACAAAAAATCATTTTTAAAAGAAAAGTTTTTAAATTAAAAAACTAAGATTTATAAATAAAACTTTTTAGCTTTAAATTAAAAAATTAAGAAAGTTAAAAACTCAAATAATTTAAAAACTTAAAAAATCTAAAATAAAGTTAATTTATAAAATCTACGTAAGCTAATGAAACTTTATAATTTAAAAGATTTTAAGTCCTTTTTTCAAAAAAGGAAATGAAAGTATAACCAATTAAACTTAAAGAGGGATTAAACAATATAAATATTTGTGTAAGTATTTATATAAGTATTTGGTGGGTTTTTTGAAATTTGTATAAATAATATATCAAGGATTACTTACTTTTAAACATTGTAAAAAGCAATCAGACTTAATTAAATATAAATTTAAAATAAGTATAATTTTAAAACATTTTATATCAAAGGAAGAAAATGAAAAAAATATTTAGTGTTGTTTTAGTTGCCTTGATTGGCTTATTTTTAAACGCTTGCAATGATTCTAAAAACAAAGAAACAAATGCAAGCGTAGAATTAAAGGTTGGAACCGCCCCAAACTATAAACCTTTTAACTATAAAGAAAATTCAAAACTTACAGGTTTTGATACGGATCTAGTAGAAGAGATCGCCAAAAAAAATGGTATTAAAATTGTTTGGGTTGAAACCAATTTCGATGGGCTAATACCTGCTTTAAAAGCTGGTAAAATTGATATGATTGCCTCGGCTATGAGTGCAACGGATGAAAGAAGACAGAGTGTTGATTTTACTAAACCTTACTATATGAGTAAAAATCTTTATCTTAAACTAAAAAGTAACAATTTACTTCAAACAAAAAATGATTTAGAAGGTAAAAAAATAGGAGTTCAACTAGGAACTTTACAAGAAAATACTGCAAAAGCTATCAAAAATGCACAAGTGCAAAGTAATAAAGATTTAAATATTGCTGTTTTAGCACTAAAAAACAACAAAATTGATGCTATTATCGCAGATGAAGATACTGCTAAAGGTTTTTTAGCTGAAAATCCAGAATTGGTAAGTTTTTACCAAGAAATGGATGGTGGAGAAGGCTTTAGCTTTGCTTTTGATAAAAACAAACAAAAAGAATTGGTAAAAATTTTTGACAAAGGTATAGATGAGACAAAAACCAATGGATTTTACAATACTTTGATCAAAAAATATGAACTAGAGTAAGCGTGAAAATTCACGCTTATACAACTTAAATCTTCGTTGCGTTTTGTAAAATAACATTTCATATAAATTTACTCTCATTAAATTAATTTTTTATATAAAATAAAATTTAAATTGAAATTTTATTTTATATAATAATCAGTATTTAATTATACTTTAAGTTTAAATATTTTATTATTCCGCTATTTTATTTTTATATTTTATATTATTATTAAAAAATAAATAATATGAAATTAATTTCAAAATAAATCATTTTAAATAAGGAAGGAGAAAAATATTTGAGTAAAAATATTATTTCAAGTAAGGTGTCTACGGGGGGGGG
>NZ_MJXL01000071.1:57571-58309 GCF_001762785.1 Campylobacter sp. BCW_6463 | reverse complement strand
TTAAAAAGCTTGGTAATATTATTTTCATTGCTTTTATAAATGTATTCTTTAACATATTCTATCCTTTCTTTAACTTCGTTTTTTTGATTGTTTGCTTCATTGATTGCTTTTAATTCTGCTTTATGAATTTGCGTAAGTTCTTTTAGCCTTGCTTCGTTGTTTTTATTAATCTCTAAAGCTAAGGCTAAATCATTTTGACTTTTTTCTAATTTTGCCTTTGTGCTATCAAGTCTTAGATAAAAATATCCTGTTAAGATTGCCATTAAAGCTAAGGCTATATAAAGCTTTGCATTTCCAAATAAAAGATTTATCATATTTTGTTTTAGAAGTTTAAGTAAGGTTTTTATATAATACCCCTAAGGGTTAGCCGTAGGTCTGACCCCCTATGGCTAAATTTTACCCTTGAAAGTGGGTGATTTTTATGACTACATATCACCAAATAATCGTTATAATTATACTCTTATGTATAATTATTGTCAAGGCTTATTAGTCTTGTCCCCTTTTAGGGGATTATTTGGTAACCTACTTAAATTTCTTTCTCCTTTCTATGCTAATTCATTTGTTATTTCTAATTTAATGTCTTCAAGATTTTTACCATACACCAAATCATAAAATTCTTTACAAGCTTGTCTGCTTTGACCGACACTTTCATTATTATTATCTTTGGTAAGTCCTAGCAAGATACAACCTTGTGTGTCTTTATCAGTGTTTCCCCAGTGTATTAAAATTGCACGACTT